>JACOST010000002.1 GCA_016178705.1 Deltaproteobacteria bacterium
ACAGTGTCTGTGCCCGCTGCGAAACGAAGTCAGCACACGACCCGCGGTACCGACGCGTCAGTGATCTACACGAGAGCCACCCCGCCCCCGTGACGCTACCGTCTCGTCTTCTTGACAAGCGGAGCCCTTATAGGTGTTAGGTTGTTAGGCTGTTCGCTGTTACGGGCAAGAGAAAGACGGGGGGCGGCTGCATCGTTGGCGTCGAGCTACTGAACGACGACTGAGTCACGCGATGCGCTCGCTCCCACCTGATCCGGCGGCGCTCGTCCGCGGCTCCTTCCTTGCGCACGAGAAGCTCTCCCCTGTATGACCGCCGCATGCGCCCGGCACCAACTGATCTCCTCTACGATCCCGAGGACGAGCAGACGCAACTCGATCCCTACCCGCTTTACCGGCGCTTGCGCGACGAGTGCCCGGTCTATCGGCAAGAACGACTGCGCTTCTGGGCGCTGAGCCGCTTCGCCGATGTCTACGCAGCGCTCGACGACCACGACGTGTTCTGTTCCCGGCAAGGCCTGACCTGGGATCCGGCCGCCGCCGAACAAGCCGGTGTGCTGCCAATGATGGTGACCACCGATCCGCCCGACCACACCAAGCTGCGCCGCTTGATCAATCGCGGCCTGACACCGAAGCGCGTGGCCGACCTCGAGCCGGAGGTGCGCGCGGGAATCGTCGAGAAGATCGACGCGGTGCGCGCCGCACGCGCCGGCGATCTGGTGACCAATGTGGCCGTACCGGTGCCGACGGCGATGGTGGGCCGCTTCCTCGGCGTACCGGAGACCGATCGCACGCGCTTCCATCACTGGGCTGGCGCGGTGGTTGCCGGCACCAGCGGCGCCGCCTTCCACCAGGAGCATCATCGCGCGGTGCGCGAGTTGTACGCCTACTTCCACGATCTCATCGAGTGCCGCCGCGGCGCGCCAACCGACGATCTGATCGGTACGCTGATCGCCTCCGAGATCGACGGCGTTCATCTGACGACGCAGGAGATCCTCGGCTTCTGCTTCAACATCGTGGTCGGCGGAATCGAGACAACGACAAATCTCATCGCTAACGGCATGGCTCTGCTAGCCGCGCACCCCGAGACCGCGCGTCGCCTCGTCGTCGAGCCGGGACTGATCCCATCAGCGATTGAAGAATTCTTGCGCCTGGAGACACCGGTAGCTGGGCTGTGTCGCACCACCACGCGCGCGGTCACTCTGCACGGAGTCACCATCCCAGCGGGCGAGAAGGTGCTGCTGATGTTTGGCGCCGCCAACCGCGACGAGCGCGAGTTTGCCGATCCCGACCGCCTCGATCTCGACCGCGGCCTCGAGCGCCACCTCGCCTTCGGCTACGGCGCGCACTACTGCATCGGCGCGGCGCTGGCACGTCTGATGGGCCGCGTTGCCTTCGAGGAACTCACCACCCGCCTCGGTGACTCGCGCGTCGACGTCGCGCGCGGCCGTCGCCTGCGCGCCGCAGTGAGCCGCGGCTGGGAGTCGCTGCCTGTCGCCGTGCGCGGCGCGGCTTGAGCGGAAGGCTCGACCGGTACATCGTTAGTAGGCAGTCGGCGGAGCGCAGTCGGTAGTGCCGCTGCCAACCTCACAACCAACGATTGAGGGCAGACCAACCTGACGCAGCACCGTGGCCTGGTCCCAGTAGATCCGCTCGCACGCCAGCTTGCCGTCGCGGAACTGGACGATCACCACGAAGTCGACCTCGACGACGCGATGCGTCGCCGGTACGCCGGGCAGGAACCAGTCCATCCGGTTCGTGTGCGTGAAGCGCGCATGGATTTCCTCGACCAGTTGGTCGCATCCGTAGACACGATTCGTCGTGGTCATCTGCAGGTCATCAGGCCAGGAGCCGATGAAGACGTCACGGTAGAAGGCTCGTACCTGCGCCTTGCCGGTGCCACCGGTGTTGACCGGCACGTTATGAACCGACGGATCCTCGACCATCGTCGCCATGGTGGCCTCCACATCCTTCGTCACGAACTCGTGGCGGATGTGCTCATCCCACAGATGCTCCATCTCGTGTTGCGTCATGAGTTCCTCCACTCCAATCACTCAGAGTTGGTGAAAACAAATCTCGCGCGACGGTTCCACGCGCGGTGGAAGGGCGGAGCACCGCTCTGCCCTCAAGAGGTTATAGGCGCCCTGGCGTAGTTTTGGCCGTGAGGCGTGAAGCAGTGTTCCATCTTGCAAACCTCTCCCCCTGACCCTCTCCGACACGGCGAGGGGAAGAGTCCTCACAGACTCTCACTTCTGCAAGAAGGGCAGCAGATCGGTGTGATGTCCGATCATCCGCCATTTCCCGCCTTCTTTGCGAAACAGGTTCGTCGCTCGAATCGAAACCTTCGCCGGTTGACCGTCGGCGTTGGTATTCTCTCCCTGTTCGTAGGTACTGACGATCGCGACATCGCGGCCAACCGTGGTCTGCATCCTTTCGGGCTTGATCGCACCGCCGAGTTTTCTGGCCGCCTGTTCCTCCCAGGTCGCCTGCACCTGGCTCCAGCCAACCTGGAACCCACCGCCGGGCCCCATGTACGTCACGTCGGCCGCATGCGACCAGACCTCCTTCATCGGACCCACGTCGCCCGTGAACATCGTGTTCAGGGCCGAGTAGAACCGCGCGGTCGCCTCGCCCACCGCCTTCTCGTCGGCGGCGGACGCATGCGTGGTGCGCGCCAGCGCCAACATCGCGACCGCCAATACGCCAATCGACCAACGTGCTGTCAGTGTCCTTCTCATATGCGTCTCCTTCTTCTCCTGTCCTTCAAGAGGCCTGGCAATCCAGTCCCAGGTGTTGCTCGATGATCGACTGATCGGCCGTGTCGGTCACGCCGTCGAGGTTCAGGTCGTAGACACTCGAAAGGCCGTTCGATTGGCTGTAGAAGCGCCAATCGTCGAGATCCTGCTGATTGACGACGAGGTCGATGTTGCCATCGCCGGGGCACTCGGGCGCGGAAGCGATGAGCGCGTTCAGTTGCGCCGAGAGTTCGTTGTAATTGCGCTGCTGCTCGGGGGTCAGTGAACCCAGGGAAAGCTCAGTGCCTTCGCGGTCGATTCTTGGCAGCGGACTGGCCTCGTTGATCTCGTAGAACTCGACGTCGGTAGTCTCCACGCACGGCGCCTCGGCCGATTCGTAGATCGGCGAGGTGTTCTCCACGATCTTGTAGCGATCGTTGCGAATGCCAACGGCCGACAAGGGCGTGATGTTGTACAACGACTCGTCCTGCGCGGCGCGGAACGCGTTCACCTGACAGCAGAACTGATAACCCGTGGACGGGATGCCGGCCGTCAGCGGATCGTCCGCGCCGGGGCCCCACCAGACGCCGTTGTTGTCCTCGCACACGCTCTTCGAGACCGGGATCTGCGTGCAGCCGCCGGAGATGACGCACGGACCGTTGATGGCACCGTTGGCCTGCAGGTTATTGCCGATCTGGGTGAAGTTCCAGTGACGGATGCTAGCTTGCTGTGGGTTCACCACGTAGGGCAGCATGGCGACGGCGTCAATCGGCCGCGGCACCGCCTGCTGGACGTTGTCGATCCCAGCGATCTCGCCGAACAGCGCATAGAGGTCCGCGACGTTCACCATGTGCGAGACGACGCGATCGGGCTGCTTCACCAACGGTCCGGCGACGATCAGCGGTACCCAGACGCCGGTCTGATACGCCGTGCCCTTGGCGCGCGAGACGTCAAACGGCGCTTTGACGACCGTCCCCAGGGTTCCGTTATCACCGACGAGGATGACCATCGTGTCGGTCTGTCCGGGTCGGTAGATCAACCGGCCATCTCGAGCGTGCCGCGCGAGTCCCGTCTCCACCAGCAGGCGGCCCACCTCGGCATCGAGCGACTCGATCATCAAGTTCGTCACCACTCGCTGGTCGGCAGCGTCGGCGCAATCCAGGCCACTGCTGTCCGCGTTACCCGACGGCAGCTCGCTGGGCGGTGGTTGCATGACCGGAGTATGTGCCGAGGCGAAGCTGACCGTCGCCATCCAGGGCCGACCGGCAGGGCGCGCTTTGATCCAGCCGACCGCGGCGTCGACATCGGCGGTGGCCCGAAAACGTCGCGCCCGCGGATCAGACGCGGGCACCTGTTCGACCGAGCCGTCCTCGAAATTGAGCACTAGCGGTGACACATAGTGACCACTCAATGTGGCGAAGTTGAGATAGTCCGGTCGCGGCACCGTACAGCTCGTACCCGGATCGAAGATTCCGCCACGGTCCCGGCAAGTGCGCCCCGGCGGGATCGGGCCACTACTTGCCAGCGAGCTGCAGGTGCCGTCGGCCATGTAGCAGGCGCCGAAATCCGCGCCGCCGGCGGCGCCGCCGCGCACGAAGCCGCACGACCAAGTCCCGGGCGGCGCCACGCCGCCGGCCGTGGTGTCGATCGACGATGGGTCGCCGGTCTCATCGAGCCAGCCAGCGAAATAGTTCCAGCCCAGGTCATGCGGCATCCCGTAACCGGCCGGGTTGTGCCCCTGAAGGCCGAGATGAAATTTGCCGAACAGCGCGCTGTCGTATCCGCGTTGTGCCAGCAGTTTCGGCGTCGTCATCTCGTACGGCGAGACCATCGAGTTCGCCAGATCGTTGGGGCCCAATGCGCCCAGGACGTTGGTGCGCAGTGGAAAGCGGCCCTCGAAGATCACCGCGCGGCTGGTTGTACACGCTGGCATCGCCCACGCGTTGTGAAAGCGAATGCCGGCGCCGGCGAGTTGATCGATGTTCGGCGTGCGCGGCGGCGTCTCTCCGCCGTACCCGAAGAGCCGCATCTGGTCGATGCCGACGTCGTCCATGATGACGAACAGGATATTCGGTGCGGCGACGGTCGTTTGTTGCGGCACGACGCTGCCGCCGCAACCCGGCAGCGCGCAGGCCAGCAGGGCGACCAGTGCTACGGCGATGGCCTGGCGCGCCATCGATACGGTCCTCACTATAGATCGAATGGTGCCGCTAGTTTGCATGACCGCCGGCTTGTGCACATGCCTTGCCGTCCGATCGACGACCGTTCCACTTCGCCAGAGCTGTACCCCCCGACAGCAGAATCTTGACGAATCTGGAGAGAACGCCAACTCCCTGCCCAGACGGGCGGGCGGCCCGGCCGAAGTGGGGCGCCTCTTAGCACGGGTGGACGTGACCCCATGGGGGCGAGTATGCGATCTCGATTGCCGTACGAGCCGTAACACGGACCTACGCGGATAGTGGCTTGCCCGGTTAGCTCTTATCGAGGGTCACGGGAGGGACGCGTGCATTTCGCCGGATGCGGACGAGAGAATCGTCGCTCGCACCGCGTTGGCAGAGGCCCTCGTCCGTGCCGGCGCGCCGGAGCACGAGATCACGGCCGTCATCGCGGAAGCGCGCGAGCTAGTGCGCCAGAACGACGGCAACTCGCTGCTGCCGCGATCGCGCGAAGCGGAAGCGCGCGTGTCTGGCTGTAACGATCGGACGATCTTGGAAGCGGGTCTGCGCGATGCCGAGGTCATGTATCGAGCCATGGGCGCCCCCGATCCGGCCGACAGGCGGATGAGGAGATCACTCGTTAGACCTCTTCCGCGCTGAATCTGTGCGAGACGACTCGAGCGATGGAGTGATGTCGACGCCTGCCGGACCTCAGGTCTGGTTCGGGAAGGCACGAAGCCATGCGCCGCTTTGGTGCCGAGCGGATGTGTAGTAGGAGCTGCCGCGTGAAAGTCGGCGTCTTGCAATTTTTCTCCTGGCCGGATCGCCGGGTACCGATTCGCAGCGTCTACGAGCGCGTCCTCGATCGCATCGAGATCATGGACCGCTCGGCCTACGAGGCGGTGTGGTTCGCTGAGCATCATTTCCAATCGTTCAGCGTGTGCCCTTCGATCCACATGATGGCGACGTTGGCGGCGGCCCGCACGCGCCGCATCCGCATCGGCACGGCGGTGTCGCTGGCGGCGTTCTATCATCCGCTGCGACTCGCTGAAGAGGTGGCGCTGCTCGACGTGCTCTCGGGCGGGCGCGTGAACTGGGGCGCCGGGCGCGGCTTTCATCGCCAGGAATTCGAAGTGTTCGGCGTGCCGCCGCAGGAAAGCGCCGCGCGCTTTCGCGAGGCTGTCGACATCGTCCTCGCCGCGTGGCGCAACGAGCGGCTGACGTTCGCTGGACGTTTTCACGCTTTCGAGAACGTCGAAGTGTTGCCCAAGCCATTGCAGCAACCGCACCCGCCGGTGTGGCTCGCGGCCTCGTCGGACGATTCCATCACACATGCGGCGCGCGACGGCTTCGCCATCTTGATGGACCCGCACTCGACCCACACGGAGATCGGCCGGAAGCTCGCGCTCTATCATGCGGAGCTGCGCGCCGCGGGCCACGAGCCCTCCACGCGTGAAGTACCGATCGCTCGACTGGTGGCGATCGCCGATACCGCCGCCAAGGCGGAAGAAGTCGCGCGGCGCGGCGCCGGCTGGCTTACTGATTCCTACGCGAACGTCCAGGCAACCGCACCGGCCGGACCGGGAACCTTCATGCCGTTTGCCAGCAACGATCCGGTCGCGCGCTACCTGAACGGCGTGATCATCCACGGCACCGCCGACGCGGTGACCGCGGAGTTGCAGCGGCTTGAAGTGGAGCTGCCCCTGCATTCGCTGTTGCTCGCGCCGCTGAGTGAGGAGACCTTTCGCCGCTTCACCGACGACGTGCTGCCCAAGCTCTGACGAGGAGTCTGACCGGCACAAGATAAGACGCGACCTCCCCGCTCGTCATTCCGGCGAAAGCCGGAATCCGGGATCGCACGCCCCCCCCCGCCTGGATGCCGGCTTTCGCCGGCATGACGAACCCGCGGGGATCGATTCGAAAAAAATTCCCACCGCCACCCTCTACCCTTTTGGTGCGCAGATAGGCTAAATGATGCCGACCACCATTTCCCTACTATCGGAGGATGCCAATGAGAGCTGCAGTGTACGTCGGAGATCCCAAAAGCCTCGCCCTCGAGGAATTGAAGCCCAACCCGCCCGGGCCGCGCGATGTCGTCGTCGAGATCGGGGCGAGCGGTGTCTGCCACTCTGATCTGTCGATCATGCGCGGATACGTGCCGGTGCCTCCCGGCATGGTGCTCGGCCACGAAGGCGCCGGGAAGGTCGTCGAAGTTGGCGCCGAGGTCACGCGCGTACACAAGGGTGACCGCGTCGTCGCCTCGTTCGTGCCCGCCTGCGGCGCGTGCTGGCATTGCCTGCGCGATCAATCCGAACTGTGCGAGAGCGAGAACGAAGTGTCGATGGCGATGCGCGGCACTCGGCCCGACGGCAACATGTACTTCTGCATGACCGGCCTGGGGACGTTCTCCAACGTCATGACGGTCAACGAGTCGTCAGTCGTCAAGGTCGAGACCGATTTGCCCGACGCGCAACTCGCGCTGATCGGTTGCGGGGTCACCACCGGCGTCGGCGCGGCCCTCAACACGGCGAAGGTGAAGCCGGGATCGAGCGTCGCGGTGCTCGGCTGCGGCGGCGTTGGCCAGTCGGTGATCCAAGGAGCGCGCATCGCCGGTGCCGGTCGCATCATCGCCATCGATCCGCAAGAACTGAAGCGCAAGACCGCGCTCAAGCTCGGCGCGACCGATGTTGTTGATCCGTCGAAGGGCGACGCGGTCGAGCAAGTGAAGGCGCTCACCGGCGGCCGCGGCGCCGACTATGCGTTCGAAGTGATCGGTCTGCCGGAGACCATCCTGACGACCTACCAACTCGCGCGCCGCGGCGGTGAGGTCATCATCGTCGGTATGGCGCGCTACGATGCACAGTTCACGCTGCCGGCGTTCGGCATCTTCTACGAGCAGAAAACCGTGAAGGGCTGCAAATACGGCTCGGCACAAGTGCGGCGCGACTTCCCGCGTTTCATCGACCTGATCGAAACCAAGCGCCTCGACATCGGCTCGATGGTGTCGAAGACCATCAAGCTCGACGGCGTCAACGACGCCTTCCGGGCGATGGAGGCGGGTGAAGTGATTCGTAGCGTCATCGCCTGACGCCGCGTGAGTTAACCGGGGATCCGCTCCGCGCGGGTCCCCGGTATTTCTTACAGCATCCGCCTGCCCTACTGCTCTAGCTGGGAGGACCGCACTATGAGACTGCATGTCTTTCCTCCATCGCCCAGAGCGATGAAGGTGATCGCCCTGGCGAACCATCTCGGCTTGGATTGCGAGCTACGCGTCGTGCATCTCTTCAACGGCGATCAGCTAAAGCCGGAGTTTATAGCGCTCAATCCCAACAAACGGATGCCGGTGCTGGAGGACGACGGATTCGTCCTCTGGGAGTCGAACGCGATCTTGCACTACCTCGCCACCAAGAAACCTGAGAGCCGACTCTGGCCTTCCGACGCGAAAGGTCAAGCCGACGTTCTGCGCTGGTTGTCGTGGGAGGCCGCGCACTGGACCCCCGCATGCACACCGATGGCGTTCGAGCGCGTGGTCAAGAAGCTCGGCGGTTTAGGCGAGCCGGATCTGGCGGAGGTGGCCAAGGGTGAGGCCGGCTTCCACCAATTTGCGGCTGTGCTGAACGCGCACTTGAAAGGCCGGAAGTGGCTGCTCGGCAACGACCTAACCATCGCCGATTTCGCGGTCGGCGCCCCAATGGCGATGGCGGAGCCAGCCCAGTATCCGCTCGCGACGTATGCCGAGATCACGCGCTGGTACAGCGGACTCGCGGCACTGCCTGCGTGGAAGCGCGCGACCGTCGCGCCGCCGACGTGACATCCGGCCGCGCGAGAACCGCGTGGCCGTCGTTGAAACTCCGCGCCTCAGAAGGCGATCGAGGGTAGAAACGCTCCTTGCGGTTCGTTGTACAGTCCGACGCTCATCAATGTCATCGGCTGCACGATGCGCAGGCCGTGGTTGAGGCACCAACGGAGCAACTCGGCATTGCGCGTCGGCACTAGGACGCCAGGGCCGAAGAACGTCGGCGCCGCTGCGATTAGCGCCTTGATGTCGTCGGTGCTCTCGCCGACTGCGTGCGAGATGAAGCCGATGCCGGTGCTGTAGCCGCTGATGCGGCCATCATGTTCGACGACATTCGCGTGGCCCTGCTGAATCGCATCGCGCACTTCGCCTTCGCGCGTGTGCCCATGTACGCGCACGCAGACGCGCGTACACGCGGCGAGATCCGCCGCCGTCGCCAACCGCACGGCGTAGCCGGGAATCGTCGCCGCAATCGGCGGGCCTTGCATGCACGACAGCGGTTCGCGCGGATCGAAGCCGAGCTTGGTGTAGAGCGACAACGAGCGGTTGTGAAACGCGGCCTGCACCAAGCGCACGCCAGGAAACTTCCGCCGAGCGGCGCGATCGAGCATGTGCCGCATGAGCTGGCCACCGACGCCGCTGTTCTGCGTCGCCGGGTCGACGGAGATCGGACCGATGCCGCCGATCGGCGTGCGCTCGTCCATCGCGTTGCTGCCGATGATCCGCCCGTCGCGCTCCGCCGTCACGACGTAGATCTCCGGGTGCGCAATCATCATCGCCAGCATGCCGCTGGCGATCTCGGGCGTGGGAAAGTCGGGCGGGAAGTTGTGCTCGGCGTTGATCTTACCAAACGCCTCGTAGCAGATGCGGCCGCAGACCTCGACGTCCTCCGGCCGGGCTTCGCGCAGTGTGATATTCACGACTCACCTCTCACGGTGCGAACAAGCTGTGGTTACGACGTCGGCGCCCCCTCTTTCTCATCAAATGTCGTCACCAGCCAGTGTCCGCCGTCGTTGGCGAGCGTGAGTGAGGCGACAATCTTGCCGACGTCCGACGTACGCGCGTTCACGTTGTACGCGTACGTCGCTTGGGTCGGGCTCGTCTGCGCTTCGGAGGCGAGGCTGAAGCCGACGCTGGGCTTGCCCGATGCTGCGTCGGGCGCCACCCCTTGAAGCGCTTGCAGCTCGCCTTCAAGCTTCGTCTTCGCAGCGCCGCCGCACAGCTTGACGGCATCCGCCACGTTCATCTGCACGTAGTAGATCGTCATGAAGCGGTCGGCGACTTGTCGTGATTCGTCGGGTTTCGAGCAGCCCGGCACCATCAACGCAAGGGCGAACGAGAAAGTGAGGACACCGCTCCACAGGGTTCGGGTTTCGCTGCGCAGCGCGCGATTGGCCAACATGGCTCGTCCCTAAAGCACGAGGCGTGAGAAAAAAAAAGGCCAGGCGGGCTTCGCGCAATGGTCTGGGGCAGTGGGTCCGTCATACCGGCGAAAGCCGGTATCCAGGCGGGGTGTGGGGCGCGATCCTGGATTCCGGCTTTCGCCGGAATCACGAATGGGAGGGGGTCGCACCATTCTTCGCCGGAGGAAAAACAGGCGGCTTGCAACCACGACCAACACGCGGCACGGTGCGGAGCGTGATCACAGTTCCACGCGAGTTGCTGGGGCGCGATGTCGACCTGGGTGAAGTCACGGTGACGGCCGAAATGATCGCCACCTACGCGCGCGCGGTCGGTGACGACGAGACCCTCGCCGGGTCGCTGCACGAAGCGCCGCCAACCTTCTGCCTGGTGTTGCGGCGTGGGATGACGCCGGAGATCGAGTTGCCGCCCGGCATGTTCGGTGTGTACGGCGGTCACGACATGGAATTTCATCAGGCCATTCGAACGGGCGAAACCTATCGCATCAGCGCCCGCATTACCGACGTGTTCGAGAAGAGCGGCCGCACCGGCGCGTTGACGGTGGTGGTGCGCGAGGCCGACATTCGCGACCAGCGAGGCGAACTGGTGACCCGCGTGATCGAGCACCAGATCGTGCGGCAACGGGGAAGTCAGGATCGATGATCGGCCTCGGGGACGAACTGGGTCCGCGGCCACGTGCCGCTGTTTCCGCGGCGGAGGTCGCCGCCTATGTGGGCGCCGGTCAGATGCGCGAGCAGCTCTTCACCGACGCCGCGTACGCGCAGCGACTCGGTTTTGCCGATATCATCGTCCCAGGGCCGATGCTGACGGCATTCATCGAGCGCTTTCTGCGCGTCGAGTTGCCCGGCTGGCGTCTCGAACGCCTAAGCACCACTTTCCGCGTGCCGACGCCGATTGACCGGTCGCTGGTCTTCCGCGGCGCCATCACCGAACATCACGAAATGCCCGACGGCGAGCGCCTGGTGTGCGACGTCCTTATCGAGCATCAGGACTCGCAACCCGATCGGACACACGGCGAGCGCGCGGTTACGGGAACGGCTACGCTCTACCGAGCGAGATGAAGCGACGCCCCAGATGAGGCAGCGGCCACTGACAGGCTTTGCAAGACCACCGGCCCCTCGATACGCCGCCCTTCGATACGAAGCCTGCGGCTTCTACTCAGTGCGGCTACTCGGGGAAGCGGCCTTTTTCCCGGGAGAGTCCAATATCCCTTTGCCCGAGTACATCGCGACGCGATCGTATCGAGGGCCGTCTTGCCCACTGGCAAGCGACTCGGCGAGTTGCTAGGCTCCGGCGCACTTCGGCGCCACCCACACTCACTTCAATCCATTCGATCGAGCGCAGGACGCTATCCCGGACATCATGACTTCGCTGGTTCTGTTCATCATCAACGTTGGCCTGGCGATCGCCTGCGCCTTCGTGCTGCGCCAAAAGGGATTGTTGGGATTCGCCAAGGGCGGCAAGTGGTACGTCACCTGGCTCGCCACCGGCGTGATCACGCTGATGGACGAGCTGACCTCGGTCTTTTACGCGCCCGCCGAGGCCCACCGCTTCATCGGTGCGCAAGCGATCTTCTTCATCGCGTTCACCTCGTTGCTGATGCGGTTCCTCTCCAGCCGCATGGTCGAGATCGGGCAGATCCTCGAACGCAACAACGTGCGCGGCGGCGGCGTCTACTCGTTCTCGTACTTCGTCCTCGGCCCGATCGCATCATTCGTTGCGGTCGCGTCGATCATGGTCGACTACATTCTCACCGCCTGCATCTCGACGGTGAGTGCCGTCACCAACGGCACGACGTTCGTAATGCTCGGACCGATGACCGCGCACGCCATGGTGCTGGGGATCATTTGGGGTGTTGCCGGCCTCAACATCATGGGCATCCGCGAGAACGCGCGCGTGACCTTCGGCATCTTCCTTGGCGCCGCGGTGGTGTTCGTCAACCTCATCGCCCTCGGCCTGCTGAACATCACGCCGCCGAGCCCGGGCATCATGTTGGGAAGCGCCACCGGCGTGATCAGCGACATCGGCAGCAACGGTCTTGCGCACGCCATTCAAGTGGTCACCATCGGCGTCGCCAGTTGCGTACTGGCCTACTCCGGCATCGAGTCGGTGCTGCAGACCGCAGGGTTGGTCGAGAGTTGGCGCGACATCGCGCGCGCCTATTGGTTCCTTGCCCTCACGGTCGGGATCGTCACGCCGGTGGTGACCGCGTTGGCATTGTCCGCCCCGATTGATTTCGCCGCCCACGAAGGCGATCTGATTCCGCACTGGGCCAGCGTGGTCGGCAACGCGCCGTTCGGCGTCGTCGTCGGCGTGTTCGGCAGTATCATCCTGATCATGGCGGTGAACACCGCCTACGTCGCCTCGAGCGAATTGTTGGAACGAGTCGGCCATCGCTACCACTTCGGCTGGCTGATCGAGACGAATCGGCGCGCTTCGCTCTACCGCATCCACATTATCAACGGCGCGCTGTACTCCGCCGTCATCGTTATCACCAGCGGCTCGCAGGAATTACTGGCCGACATGTACGCGATCGGGCTACTGGCGAGCTTTTGCATCAACATTGGCTGCCTGCTGATCTATCGCTACTTCCGCGGCACTGCCGACATCCGCGAGTACTACACTTCCCGCGTCGGCACGTTCGTCCTCGAATTGATCCTGGTAGCCTGCTTCATCTATCTTGCGTTCCACAAACCGTACGGCACCGCCATGTGGGCAGCGGTGGTGACAGTACTCCTGGCAGCGGGGATTCCCTTCTCGCGCCGCTACGGTCCCGAGAGGCAGGAGGTCCGGCGCAGCGACTATCCGATGGAGATGATCCTCGAACTTGCCGAGACCGAGGGGCCGCTGCACCTCTTCTTTCGGCGCCCGGGTGAGCGCGATGTGACGGCCGACGGCGGCGGCGCGGCCTTCATCACGTTCTTCTCGCCGCGCCAAGGTATGCCAGAGAAACTGGCGCGCAATCACTATCGCTTTCCCAACCAGGGCGGGGTCTATCGCAGTATCGCAGCGATGCTGGCTCTGCTGCAGGAGGAATTCAACGGCCAGGACGTCCACATTCATTTGGGCTGGCCGATGTCGTCATGGCTCGACCGCATGGCGACCGGCGTGTTCGTGGCCAACATGACGCGGCTTCCCAAGTTGTTCCCCAAGCTGCAATTCGCCATCGAGTATCAGCCGCCGCCGGCCAGCGCGCGCACTACCGGCTGAGTCGCGCACGGAGCATCGCGTGCCTAACGATCGCATCGCCGCATCGGTCCCGAAACCGGCGGACGCGATCGCCGAGGTGCAACACATCTCCAAGTCCTTCACCACCGACGGTCGCGAACGACTGGTGCTGCAGGACATCTCGCTTGCCATCCATGCGGGTGAAGTGGTGGCCGTGCTCGGCCCGTCGGGCTGCGGCAAGTCGACGCTGTTGCGCATCCTCACCGGGCTGGTGCCCGCCACCAGCGGCGCGGTGCTGTGCCACGGACAGCCGTTGCACGGGCTGCATCCCGGCGCGGCGATCGTGTTTCAGAACTTCGCCCTCTACCCCTGGCTCACGGTTCACGACAACGTGCGCGTCGGCCTGCACCGCAAAGGGCTCACGCCAACCGACGAAGCCGAGCGCATCCGTCACGCCATCGACCTCGTTGGCCTCGAAGGCTTCGAAGAGGCGTATCCGAAGGAACTCTCCGGCGGCATGAAGCAACGCGTCGGCATCGCCCGCGCGTTCGTCGGCGGGCCGGAGATCCTGTGCATGGACGAACCGTTCTCGGCGCTCGATGTCCTCACCGCCGAATCGCTGCGCTCTGAAGTGTACGGACTCTGGTCGCGCGGCGATCTCGGCCTCAAGAGCATGCTGCTGATCACGCATCTCATAGATGAAGCGGTGTTCCTCGCCGATCGCATCGTGATTCTCGGCGCCAACCCGGGCTGCATCCGCGAAGTGGTGATGAACCCCCTGCCCCACCCGCGCGAGTATCGCGATCCCGCGTTCGTCGCCCTGGTCGACGAGATTCACGAACTGGTCACGCAGATTCACCTGCCGGAACGCCCGATCGCGCCACCAACGGCGGCACCGGTGCCGGAACCGGTGCCGTTCGTTCAGATTGGGGAGATCATCGGCTTGCTCGAAGTCGTCCACGATCATGGCGACCACATCAACATCTTCGAACTGGCGACCCGCCTGCGACTCGAACTGGGGCATGTGCTGTTGGCGATCAACGCGGCCGAATTGCTGGACCTCGTCGATACGCCGAAGCAAGACGTGCTGCTCACGGCCCTCGGCCGCGAGTTCCTTGCCGCCGCCGATGCCAACACGCGCAAGCGCATCTTTCACCGACAGCTGCGCAAAGTACCGACGTTCGCGTTCTTGGTCGAGCGCCTGCGCACGGCCCCCAAGCTGCACCTGCCTGCCGAGATCGTGCAAGAAGAACTGGCGATGCATCTGCCCAACGAACCGCCGCAGCCGCTGTTCGACACCATTGTCACGTGGGGTCGCTACGCCGAGCTGCTCGGCTACGATTCGGCAACGCAAGCCGTCTACCTCGACGTGGAGAGTACGGCCGGACCGATGGATGGGTTGCGCGCGTGACTCCGCTGGCGGCCGCCATCATTCCCACGACAACCACGCCCACGGCAACCACGCCCGCGACGACCGCGCACCCGCCGGTCCGTTCCCGCTTCTCGTGGGTCGATGCGCTGTTGCTCCTCGGGTTAGGTGCACTGATCGCCGGCCTCGTCGCGCTCGCACGCCGTTGGGAGGCGCCGCTGCGGCCGACCGTCGACATCGATCTATCGGTGTGGGCGCTGCCGAAGTACACGCTGCTGTCACTCGCGCGCGGCGTCGCCGCCTACATCCTCTCGCTGATCTTCACTCTGACCTACGGCACGGTAGCCGCGTACAGTCGGCGGGCGGAGCGCGTGATGATCCCGGTGCTCGACATCCTCCAAGGCATCCCCGTGCTCGGGTTCCTGCCTGGGCTCGTGCTCGGCATGGTGGCACTGTTTCCGCACTCGAATATTGGCCTGGAGCTCGCCTGCATCGTGATGATCTTCACCGGCCAAGTGTGGAACATGACCTTCGCCTTCTACGGTGCGTTGCGCGCGATTCCGACCGAGCTGCGCGAGGCCGCGCAGGTGTATCGCTTCGGCTGGTGGAAGCGCTTCCGCACCGTCGAGGTGCCGTCGGCGATGATCGGCCTGGTCTGGAACTCGATGATGTCGATGGCCGGGGGTTGGTTCTTCCTCACCGTGAACGAAGCCTTCACGCTCGGCGACCGCGACTTTCGCCTGCCCGGGATCGGTGCCTACATGAGCGTGGCGATCGAGCGTGGCGATGCCCGGGCGATGGCCGCGGCGGTGGTGGCGATGATCACGATGATCGTGGCGGTCGATCAATTGCTCTGGCGTCCCGCGCTGGCGTGGGCGCAGAAATTCAAAGTCGAAGAGACCGGGACCGCGCAGGCGCCCACTTCATGGGCGCTCGACCTGCTGCGGCGTTCGCGCGTGTTGCCATGGATTGAAACGCAGCTTCGACGCATCGCGATGCGTTTGGAATCTCGCCGCGCGGCGCGGTCGGTCCCCAGCCTCGCGAGTCCGTTGTCGCGGCAACTGTGGTTGCAACGCGGCGCTGGAATCGCCGCGGCCGTCGGTTTTGGAAGCCTCACGCTGTGGGGCGTCACCCACCTCGTGCGTCTGCTCGCCGCCCTCGCGCTACACGAGTGGCTGCGGCTCCTCATCGCGCTTGCGCTCACCTTTCTGCGCACCGCAACCGCGCTCACGCTCAGCGCGCTCTGGGCCGTGCCGGTTGGCGTCTGGATTGGGCTGTCGCCAAAACGCGTGCGGATGTTGCAGCCACTGATTCAGATCGCTGCGGCATTCCCAGCCCCGATGATCTTTCCCGTCGTCACGTTGGTCATTCTCGCGCTCGGCATCAACTTCTCGTGGGGCTGTGTGGTGCTGATGCTGCTCGGCGCGCAGTGGTACGTGCTCTTCAACGTGCTCGCTGGCGCCAGCGCGATGCCGCAAGACCTTCGAGAAGCGGCCGAAGTCTACGGCCTCAGCCGTTGGGCGCGCTGGCGGACACTGTACTTGCCCGCGATCTTTCCCAGCCTCGTGACCGGGCTGATCACCGCCGCCGGCGGTGCGTGGAACGCCAGCATCGTCGCCGAGTACGTTCATTATCGCGATCAGACATTGATCGCGCCGGGGTTGGGTTCGCTGATCACCGAAGCCACGGCCGCGGCCGACTTCCCGCTGCTCGCCGCCGGTGTGCTGACGATGTCGCTCGCGCTAGTCGCACTGAACCGCACCGTGTGGCACCGGCTCTATCGACTCGCCGACGACCGCTTCAGTTTGAATCGCTAGTCTCATCACTGTCGGGGCGAGTTTGGGGGAACCCGCCCCGACAGCACCACCCCACCACACTTCGCAAAGCCGATCAGCATCCGCCACCGCATCCCAGTGCCTCGCTGAGCAAGTTGCACGCCCACCATGCTGAGCAATCGAAACACCGCCGGCGCGCCCGCCCATGATGCGCGAGTGTTCAGAATGTGGCGTGCGAAGAACTGATTGACGCGCGGCGTTGCGGCGCGCGCAGGAGGTTACACGGCATTCTCCCGGCGACGTGCTGCACAGCACTTCGTGCTGCGCCGATCGAAGCGCGCAGCAAACGCCGGAGCACGACTCATCATTGCTGCGCCACGAACTCCGTCATTCGCTAATCTAGTCACCGTGCCTCCGCGGATGGCATCGGCACGCCTCGGTCTGCTATTCGCATCCCCAGCGTACATCGAATGGAAGACTTCTTAGTTCGCTACGGACTCCTCGCGGTGTTCGCCGGTGTCGCACTGGAAGGTGATGTCTGCGCGCTGCTCGCCGGCGTGGTGGCACATCTCGGCTTTTTCTCGCTATCCACCGCCATCGTGACAACCTGCGCCGGCGCACTGACGGCCGATTGGATGTGGTATGGCGTCGGTCGCAGCCGCGCCGCCGCGATGCGCGACAGCGCGATCTATCGCCGCGTCGGTCCGTTCATCGAACGACTCGCGCAACGCATCGGGGTGTGGGAGGTGACCGGCGCACGATTCGTATTCGGTGCGCGCGTGCCCAGCATGCTGTTCTGGGGCATGAACCGGCTGCCGTTCGGTCGCTTCATCGCGCTGGACTTCCTCGGCTGCGCCCTGTGGTCGACCGTCTTCGTCGCCGCGGGCTTCATGTTCAGTGGCAGCGCGGCGATGCTGCTCGGCAACATGAAGCGGGCCGAACACTGGCTGCTGGCGGCCCTGCTGGTGACCGCTACCGCGGTGTTGTTGATCCGGCGCGCGATGCGCTCGCGCCTGCGCCGCGAATCGACCGCCCTCAGATCGTGAACGCGTGATCTTCTTGTTCCGATGCAACACGCACTGAGATCTCGTGTGTGCCGTCGGGCTCGACCGCGCCCCAACGCAGCGCGAACGATTCGAGCTGAAAGTCGGGCGTATATTTCGCCGAGCGACCGAAGATCACCTCGCTGGCCTCCAACTCGCGGGCCGCCCGCGCAATCGCGAACAACATGTCGTTGGACGTTAGCACCATCTGCGTGACGGTCTTGCCGTGTTCCTCGGCGCGATTGACCACCGCGGTGAAGATCGCTTGCTCGTCAGCTGAGAAGTGAGTCTCCGTACCGTTAGCGTCGAGGCCGCGCTCGATCTTGACGGTGACGACGATCACGTCAATGTCGTCGTGCTCCGCTTCCGTCAACGCGCGATCGAGGTGACTGAGGTTCTTCGGATCGCGCACCGGTACCAATTTGCGGGCTTTGCCGGACAGTCCGATCTGCGCCGGGTCAATCTCGGGCGTTCGGCGGATATTGAACTTTTCCAGATGCAGTTGATCAGGCGAGCGGTGTCGCGACCATCGTTCGCTCAGCAGGAAGAGGACGAAGAACGCGACGGTGAACGCAACGCCCCATTCGGTCGCGACCCGCTTGGTGACGAGATTCATGAGCGCCACGGCCAAGAGCACAACAAAGATCAACGCGAGCCCGATCGGCCACTCGTGCTTCCCGACTTGGAGATTGAGCGGCACGCGCCAGGCGCGCGGGCGCCGGTCCTTGAAGCGCAGCATCACCATCGACAGCGCCTTGAAGACGAAGCTCCACACGACGCCAAACGCGTAGGCTTCGCCGAGGGCGTACACATCGCCGCCGCTAGCGATGATGGTGAAGACCTGCAGGATGACGACGAGGTTGATGATCCGATAGGTCGTCCCGTAGCGGCCGTGCGGATGGCGGATCCAGTCGGGCAGCACGCCATCCTCGGCGACGCGATTGAGCACGCCGTTCGAACCGACGATGGCCGTATTCACCGCGCCCGCCAGGATGAGGAAGCCCACGATTACGACGAAGACACGCAAGGCCAACCGCACCGACAGCGGTCCCACCACGTACATCGCCAGGCCGCCGATCAGGTTGTCGCTATAGGTGCTCATGCGCACGTCGTCCGGAATGATCAAGACCGCGAAAAACGAGATCAGCCCGGTCATCAGCATGCTGTAAAGAAAGATGATGAACCCGGCGCGAACCAGGTTCTTCACCTTGGGATAGGCGATCTCGCGATTCACCTGCGCCAGTGACTCTTCGCCGCTCATCGCCAAGATCGAGTGACCGAATGCGATCACGATCCCGAGCGCACCGACTTGCTTCGCCCAGCGGTTGCCGGAGAGCCAGCCGAGCGCGTCGTCGCTGAAGTGCAGATCAAACGGCGGCAGCGTCGCCCCACGCATCCAGATCGTGATCCCACACCACACCATCATGACCACCACCATCACCGTGGTGACGCCCATGATCTTCATCGCCTTGTCGCTCGACTCCTCGATACCGAGGATGTTCTGATGCCAAAAGTAGAGCGTGATCGCGATCGCGATCACCGCCGAGGACGCGCCGGGCGGCAGCACGAACGGCGCGTGCAGCACGACAAGGAGTTCGTTCACCAAACCGACGATGTACTGCCCCGCGGAAACGCCGCTGATCGGGCCGGTGAGCACGTAGTCGAACATCAGCGCCGAAACTGAGAGCTTGGCCAGCGTGCCGCCCATCGCCTCCTTGACGACGCGGTAGACGCCGCCGCGCACGAACATCGCACATGACTCGACGTAAACGCCGCGTACCGCGTAGGCAAACAGCATGACCGCGCCGATGTACCACGGCGCCGCTTTGCCGATGGCGTGCTCGACGATGCCGCCGATGTAATAGGCGGTCGACGCCATATCGCAGAGCACGATCGCCGCCGCCCGCCAGAATGAAATGAACACCAGCAACACACTGGTCACGACAATGATCTGCGGGTGAGCGCTGCGCGGTGCGGCATCCGCCTCGCTCGGCGAAGCCGTTTTCAAAGCTAGAGCCATCTCAAGATTCCATCCTCTCCGTGCACCACGCCGACACCTACAGCGTGGTCCATGCCGAACGAGGATGCCCAGAAGAGCCGTGCACGGGATTGCACGATGCAGATTCACGCACTCTGCATCGTGCAATACGCACGAAGACTGCTCCTGCAAAATGCACGCTCTGCGAGCGTGGGACTCCCGCGCCGGCGCCGGCACTGCGTCGCAATGCGAATCGCAAGAAGGCCCTCGTGAACTCTGCAATCGAATGCGCCGGCCGTGATTCAGAACCGCAGCGAAGGGCACGCGCAGCCCGTGGCACGACGACTGCGTACGCAAGTCGACATGGCACTCGCGACTTACATCCTCATGGCCATCACCTACGCCTACTCGGTGTGGCTGCTGTGGGACCAGGGTCGATCAGCGCCTCGCGACCGGAGGCTTGCCCAGCCCACCAGCAGGGAGTTGGAGAGTCGGCCACTGGTGCCGGCTGCTACTCGACCGACAGCGACCTCGCGCAACGTGCGCGCCATGGATCGTCGCTTCGTCTTCTAGCTCCGCAGACCGTCGAACCCGTTGCGTGCCAACGATCTGCGCGTGCGATCCGCACGCGCCGTCCACTCGAGTGTGGGCCGGTGCATCTCCTCCCCCGGGTCGCGGATTTCAATCTGCCGTGCAGAGCGCACGACCATAGCATTCAATCTGCAAACCCAGCCGTTCAGGCATGAGAAACACGTTGCGAGCTCAACCAAACGTCGTCCTGGCACGGCTGCTGCTCCCCTGCATTCGAAAGGAGATCACATGGACGCTCTCTACCTCGGGGTAACCGTTGTCTTCTTCGCTCTCTCCTGGGGACTCATCGTTCTCTGCGAGAAGCTGTAGGAGGTTCTTCGAATGACTGTGCTGTATGCCGTCGGCGGGGTGATCTCGCTCGCGTTGCTCGTCTATTTGTTCATCGCGCTCCTGAAGCCGGAGTGGTTCTGATGAACGCGAACGGATATCTGCAACTCGTTTTCTACTTCGTGGTCCTCTTGGGTTTGGCGAAGCCGCTTGGGTCCTACATGGCCCGCGTATTCGATGGCCCGCCCATGGTTGTCGATCGCGTGCTCGGCCCAGCCGAACGCCTCATCTACCGAGTCTGCGGTGTTGATCCCGATCAGGGAATGACATGGCGAACGTATGCGCTTGCCATGATGCTTTTCAACCTGCTCGGCCTGCTGGTCGTCTACGCGCTTCAGCGCCTGCAGGGCGTGCTGCCGCTCAACCCGCAAGAGCTCGGCGCCGTGACGCCGGACTCGTCGTTCAACACCGCCGTCAGCTTCGCCACCAACACCAACTGGCAGGGCTACGGCGGCGAGTCGACGATGAGCTATCTCACCCAAATGGTCGGCTTGAGCGTGCAGAATTTCGTGTCGGCGGCGGCCGGCATTGCCGTGCTGCTGCCGCTCATTCGAGGTCTGCGCCAGGCGACCAACAAGCTCATCGGCAACTTCTGGGTCGATCTCACGCGCACCACGCTCTACATCCTGCTGCCGCTGTCGCTGCTCTGGGCGCTGGTCCAGGTATCGCAGGGAGTGGTGCAGAATTTCAGTCCCTACACAACTGTCACGCTGGTTCAGCCGACGTCGTACAGCAATCCCATCAAGGACGCTGACGGCAACGCGATCCTCGACGAGCACGGACAGCCGAAGACCGAAACGGTCGCCTTGACCGAGCAGACGTTGCCGATGGGACCCGCAGCGTCGCAAGTCGCGATCAAGCAATTGGGGACGAACGGTGGCGGCTTCTACAATGTCAACTCGGCCCATCCGTACGAGAACCCGACGCCGCTATCGAACTTCATCGAGATGCTGGGGATTCTCGTGATCTCGGCGGCCCTTTGCTACACGTTCGGAAAAATGGTCGGCGACACGCGGCAAGGCTGGGCGATCCTGGCGGCGATGACGCTGATCTTCGTCGTCTTCCTCGCCGTCTGCGTCTGGTCGGAGCAGCGCGGCACGCCGCGCCTCGCCGCGCTCGGTGCCGACCAAATCGCCAGTAACCTGCAGAGCGGCGGCAACATGGAGGGCAAGGAGGTGCGCTTCGGCATCGTCAACTCTGCGCTGTGGGCAACCGCCACGACCGCCGCATCCAACGGCTCCGTCAACGCAATGCACGACTCCTTCACGCCGCTCGGCGGACTTGTGCCGATCTTCATGATCCAGCTCGGGGAAGTCATCTACGGTGGCGTCGGCTCGGGGCTGTATGGCATGCTGATCTTCGCGATCGTCGCCGTGTTCGTCGCCGGCCTCATGGTCGGACGCACGCCGGAATACCTCGGAAAGAAGATTGAGGCCTACGAGATGAAGATGGCGTCGCTCGTCATCCTGATCCCGCCGGTACTCGTGCTCGGCCTCACCGCCCTCGCCGTCGTCGTGCCCGCCGGCCTTGCGAGCCGCGCCAACAACGGTGTCCACGGCTTCAGTGAGATCCTGTACGCGTTCAGCTCGATGGGGAACAACAACGGTAGCGCCTTCGCCGGGCTCAACGCCAACGTGCCGTACTACAACTTGACCGGCGGCATCGCGATGCTGTTTGCCCGCTACTGGCTGGCAATCCCGACGCTCGCCATCGCCGGCTCGCTCGCCCAGAAGAAACTCGTACCGGCGAGTCCGGGGACTCTGCCTACACATACGCCCCTGTTCGTCGTGATGTTGATCGGCGTGGTGATCATCGTCGGGGCGCTCACCTTCATTCCGGCGCTCGCACTGGGTCCGATCGTCGAGCACTTGATGATGCTGGCGTGATCCGAGGGAGCTATTCATGTCGACCCATGCGAAAGCCCGTTCGTTGCTCGATCCCGAGATCGTCCGCGGCGCCATCATTTCCTCGTTGCAGAAGCTCGACCCGCGGCACCAATTCAAGAACCCCGTCATGTTCGTCGTGCTCGTCGGTAGCGTCATCACGACGGTCCTCTACTTCCAAGCACTCGGAGGTCATGGCGAGGCGCCTGCAGGTTTCATCTTCGCGGTCTCGCTATGGCTGTGGTTCACGGTCCTATTCGCGAACTTCGCCGAAGCGATGGCCGAGGGCCGCGGCAAGGCTCAGGCTGACGCACTCCGCAAGTCGCGCCGCGACATCGCCGCCAAGAAGCTCGACCAAGCGCCCGACGCCAACCGCTTCGATCCCACCAGCGCGCGCTTCACGATGACCTCCAGCGGTGCGCTGCGCCGCAACGACACCGTGTTCGTCCCCGCCGGCGACTTCATCCCAAGCGACGGTGAGATTGTCGTCGGCATCGCCTCGGTCGACGAGAGCGCCATCACCGGCGAGAGCGCCCCGGTCATCCGCGAAGCCGGCGGCGACCGCAGCGCCGTGACCGGCGGGACGCGAGTGTTGTCCGATTGGATCGTCGTGCGCATCACCAGCGATCCAGGTGAAACCTTTCTCGATCGCATGATCGCCATGGTCGAGGGCGCGCGGCGCCAGAAGACGCCCAACGAGATCGCGCTCAACATCCTGCTCGCGGCCCTGACCATCATCTTCTTGCTGGCGACGGTCACGTTGCTGCCGTTCTCCATGTATGCCGTCACCGAAGCGGGTCACGGAACGCCGATCACGGTCACGGTGCTCGCCGCACTCCTGGTGTGCCTCATTCCGACCACCATCGGCGGTCTGCTCTCGGCAATCGGTATCGCGGGCATGGACCGGATGATCCAGGCCAATGTGATCGCCATCTCCGGTCGCGCCGTTGAAGCGGCCGGAGATGTCGACGTGCTCCTGCTCGACAAGACCGGCACCATCACCCTGGGCAACCGTCAAGCGACAGCGTTCCTACCGGCTGAGGGCGTGAAGGTGGAACAACTCGCGGACGCCGCACAGCTCGCCTCGTTGGCCGACGAGACGCCCGAGGGCCGCAGTATCGTTGTGCTCGCCAAGGAGAAGTACGGCCTGCGCGAACGCGACGTGCACACGCTCGGGGCGCACTTTGTCCCGTTCAGCGCACAGACGCGCATGAGCGGCGTCAACATGAACGGCCGCCAAGTGCGCAAGGGCGCCGCCGACGCGATCGAAGAGTATGTCACGGGCCTGCGCGGGCGCTTTCCGGTCGCCGTGCGCACCGCCGTGGAGACGATCGCGCGAGAAGGCGGGACGCCGCTGGTGGTCGCCGAGGGCGCGCGGGTGCTCGGCGTCATTCAGTTGAAGGACATCGTCAAGACGCGCATCAAGGACCGTTTCGCCGAGCTGCGCCGGATGGGTATCAAGACCGTGATGATCACCGGCGACAACCCGCTCACGGCTGCGGCCATCGCCGCGGAAGCCGGCGTCGACGACTTTCTCGCGCAAGCCACGCCGGAGCGAAAGCTCGAGCTCATTCGCGACTACCAGAAGGGCGGGCGGTTAGTCGCAATGACCGGTGATGGCACCAACGACGCGCCGGCCCTGGCGCAGGCCGATGTCGCGGTCGCCATGAATAGCGGGACGCAGGCGGCGAAGGAGGCCGGCAACATGGTCGACCTCGACTCCAACCCGACCAAGCTGATCGAGATCGTCGAAATTGGTAAGCAGTTATTGATCACCCGCGGCGCCCTCACGACCTTCAGCATCGCCAATGACGTCGCCAAGTACTTCGCCATCATCCCGGCTGCGTTCGCCGGCACCTATCCGGTACTCGGAATGCTCAACGTCATGGGCTTGGCGACCCCGCAGAGCGCGATCCTGTCCGCCGTCATCTTCAACGCGCTCATCATCATCGCACTCATTCCGCTTTCCCTGCGCGGCGTGCGCTATCGCGCGGTACCGGCGGCGACGCTCTTGCGCGACAACCTGTTGATTTACGGGCTGGGGGGGATCATTGCGCCGTTTGTCGGCATCAAGGTGATCGACGTGATTCTCGTCACGCTGGGTCTCGCCTGAGCAAGGAGGGCACCATGAGAGAACTACGAACGGCGATCCTGATGCTCGTCGTGTTGACCGTGGTGACGGGAGTGATCTACCCGTTGCTGGTGACGGGCATCGCCCAAACGGTTTTCCCCGCCCAGGCGGCCGGAAGCCTGATCGTCAACGATGGGAAGCTAGTCGGCTCCGCGCTCATCGGCCAGCCATTCGACGATCCGAAGTATTTCTGGAGCCGCCTGTCGGCAACGTCCCCTTCGCCCTACAACGGCGGCTCGTCATCGGGTTCCAACCTCGGCCCGCTGAGCGATGCCCTCCGCGACGCGATCCAAGCCCGGGTCACCGCGTTGCGCGAAGCGCAGCCGAACGACAGCCGGCCGATCCCGGTTGATCTCGTCACCGCGTCGGGCAGCGGGTTGGACCCGCACGTGAGTCCGGCGGCGGCGTACTATCAGGTTCCACGGGTTGCGCGGGTACGCAGTCTGGATGAGGCACGGGTGCAGACGCTCGTCGCCCAACACATCGAGAGACGCCAACTCGGATTCCTCGGTGAACCTCGAGTCAATGTGCTGCGACTCAACCTCGCGCTGGACGCGCTGTCCGCGCGGTGAAAGACTGCGCAGCGGAGCGCAGCTATTGTGACGGATTTTGCTGAAGCCGAGCGCCGGCCATCGCCAGAAGCGTTGCTGCAGGCGGTTGCGAAGGAAGTTCGCAGTCGACTCAAGATCTTCGTCGGGGCCGCGCCCGGCGTCGGCAAGACCTACGCCATGCTCGCCGCAGCACATGAGCGCTGTGGTGAGGGCGTCGATGTGATCGTCGGTGTCGTCGAAACCCATGGACGCGCGGAAACTCAGGCCTTGCTCCAGGGGCTCGATGTGTTGCCGCGGCAGCGTGTCGAGTACCGCGGGACCATGCTTGAAGAGATGGATCTCGACGCGGTCCTGGCGCGGAAGCCGCAGCTCGTATTGGTCGACGAGTTGGCGCACACCAACGCGCCCGGCAGCCGTCATCCCAAACGCTTCTCGGACATTGAAGAGATCCTCGAGGCCGGGATCGACGTCTACACAACGGTCAATATCCAACATCTCGAGAGTCTGAACGACGTCGTGGCCCAGATCACCGGCATCCGCATCCGCGAAACGATACCCGATGGCTTCTTCGCGCGCGCCGACGAGATGAAGCTCGTCGATGTCACGCCGGAGGACCTCCTTCAACGCCTGCAGGAAGGCAAAGTGTACATGCCGGCCGCCGCCGAGCGCGCCATCCGCAACTACTTCCAGCCAGGCAATCTGACGGCGCTGCGTGAATTGGCGCTGCGTCAGACCGCCGAACGCGTCGACGATCAGATGCGTGAGTACATGCAAGCGCACGCCGTTCCGGGCGTGTGGCCGGTGACCGAACGCATCATGGCTTGTGTCAGTGGCGGCCGGATGTCCGAGCGCATGATCCGCACGGCACGCCGTGTCGCCGATGCTCGCCACGCCGAATGGCTAGCGGTATTCGTGGAAACCTCCGCGTTTCAGCGGCGCCCCGAAAGCGAGCGCGATCGGGTTGCGCGCGTCCTAAAGCTGGCCGAGCAGCTCGGCGGCGAGCCCGTAACGATTTCGGGTGAGCGCATCGCCAGCGAGTTGGTCCGCTACGCGGAACGCCGCAACGTGACGGAGATCATCCTCGGTAAGCCGTTGCGCTCACGCTGGCGAGAGTTCGGCCGCCGCTCGCCGGTCGATGAGGTCATCCGCCGCAGCGGCAATATCGAGGTGCGTGTCATTTCTGGCGAGGAGAGCAGCACCGAACAGCGTCGCAGCCCGTCGACGCGAGCACCAAGTATTCAAATCAATCGGTATCTGCCTGCGCTGCTGTTCGTCACCCTCGCCGGTCTCGTCGCCAAAGGGCTGCAGCTCTTACTGTCACTGACCGATCCGGCGTTGGTGTTCCTGACCGCGGTCCTGTTCAGCGCGGTCGCCGGCGGTCTTGGCCCGTCAATTTTTGCGGCGATCGCTAGCTTGCTGGTTTACGACTTCTTCTTCGTCGATCCGCTCTACACCTTCACCATCACCAAGCCACAAGACGTGCTGTCCCTCTTCGTGTTCCTGGTGGTTGCGATCCTGACGAGCAATTTGACTGCACGCATTCGCAACCAGGCGGTCACCGCCCGTCGGCGCGAGCAGCGAACGGCGGCGCTGTACGAGTTCAGCCGTCAGATTGCCGGGGCTATCGGCATCGAGGATCTGCTGCCGATGGTGGTGCGCCAAATTGGCGAACAGTTCCAAGCGGCCGTCGCTGTGCTGCTGCCCGATGGCGGCCGCCTAACCACGGGTGCCGTCGATCCCCCGGGAACCGATCTCACCGAAGCCGAACGCGCGGCCGCCAACTGGGTGTGGGAACACAATCAACCCGCCGGTCGCGGCACCGATACGTTGGCGGGTAGCGACTGGTTCCACGCCCCGCTCAGTACGGCGCGCGGCGCCGTCGGCGTACTGGCGCTGCAGACGTCGACACCGGGGAGCGTGTTGCCGCTCGATCAACGTCAGCTGCTCGAAGCACTCGCGCGTCTCGCCGCGATCGCGATCGAACGAACTCGCGTGGACGTCGTCTTGGCGGAAAAGGCGAAGACCGAGGCGGTCATCGAGGCGATGGAAGACGGCTTGATCGTGCTCGATCAGCCGGGGACGGTGGCTCACGTCAACGAGGTCGCGTGTGCGATTCTCGAATTCGACCGTCGCGAGGTCCTCGGACGGTCCTTCGAGGATCTCGGCACTCACCATCCGCACTACCTGCGACTGCGTGCTGCCGTTCGCGATTTCCTGGCCCATCCCGAGCGCGATGCCGAGCGCGTCGAGATCACCCTCTTCATGCGCGGCCGCGATCACTACTTCATCTTGCGCCTCACTCCACTGCGCGGGCGCGACGGCGCATCCGCCGGGCTCATTCTCGGACTGCAAGATGTTACCTACGTGCGCGATCAAGAGGCCCGGCGTGAAGCGCTCATCGCCACGCTGTCGCACGAGCTGGGCACGCCCATCACCTCGCTGCGGATGGCGCTCGATCTTCTCCATCGCAACGGCGGCCAACTCAACGCGGAGCAGCGCACCTTGCTCGACACCGCTCACGAAGACATCGAGCGCCTGCAGGACGTCGCGCAGCGCCTGCTCGATCTCTCGCGCGCGCGGGCGATGACGATCGCCCTCGATCGCCGCAACGTCGATTTGCGCCAGATCATTCCACGGGTCGTGAAGATCTTTGCGTTGCAGGCGCGCGAGAAGAACATCACGTTGGACGTCGCGATGGCGGAGCGCGGACTGACGATCGCCGGCGACGAGATCAAGCTCAGTTGGGCGCTGTCGAATTTGCTCTCGAACGCGTTGCGCTACACGCCGGAGCGTGGACGCGTGCAGATCGACGCTCGGGATCAGGATGACAACAGCGTGCTGATTGCCGTCAGCGACAGCGGGCCCGGCATCGCGCCCGATCAGCGCGAACGGATTTTCGAGCGCTTCGTGCAGTCAGCCGACGGTGGTGATATCGGATCAGCGGGCTTGGGATTGGCGATTGTGCGCGACATTGTGCAAGCACACGGCGGTCGCATCCATCTGGAAAGCGACGTAGGACGAGGCAGCCGCTTTACGATCGAGCTGCCGCGAGGCTAGCGCATGGCGAACATTCTCATCGTCGACGACGAGAAGAACATCCGCACGCACCTCGCAACCTACGTCCGCAGTCTCGGTCACGCGGCAGAGACGGCCGCCGATGCTACGACTGCGCTGAGCGCGCTCGATCGCAGCGCAGTCGACGTCGTGCTCTCCGACGTGCGCATGGCGGGCATGGACGGCCTGGCGTTGCTGCGCGAGATCCGTGGCCGCCGGCCAGACGTGGTGGTGGTGTTGATGACCGCCTACGCCACCGTACCCCAAGCGGTCGAAGCGATGCGCGCCGGAGCGTACGACTATCTGGTCAAGCCGTTTTCGCTCGATCAAGTGGGGCTGTTGCTGACGCGCGTGGTCGAGGTCCAGGCCCTGCGCCGCGAGAATCAGGCGCTGCGCCACGCCATCGAGCAACCAGCACTGCTCGAATCGGCGAGCCCTCCGATGCAACGGGTGCTGGCAACCGCCCGGCAAGTGGCTGCCTCCGCCGTCACCGTGATGCTCACCGGCGAGAGTGGTACCGGCAAGAACGTCCTTGCGTCGGCGATTCACGCCTGGAGTCCGCGCGCCGCCGCGCCATTTGTCACGATCAGCTGCACGACGTTGGCGGAGCATTTGTTGGAGAGTGAACTCTTCGGTCATATGAAGGGCGCGTTCACCAGCGCGTGGAAGGACAAGCCCGGCCGGCTCGAAGCCGCCGCCGGCGGCACCGTATTCCTCGACGAAGTCGGCGAACTGCCGCCGGAGTTGCAAGCCAAATTGTTGCGCTTCTTGGAAGAGCACCGTTTTGAACGCGTCGGATCGAGCGAGACTATCGAGGTCGACGCCCGCATCATCGCCGCGACCAACCGCGACCTCGACGCCGATGTCCGCTCGGGGCGCTTTCGCGAAGACCTGTTCTTTCGCCTCAACGTCGTCGGCATTCGGCTGCCGCCGCTGCACGAGCGACGCGAGGATCTTCCGGTACTGATCAATCACCTGCTGGCGACATTGTGTGCGCGCCATCGGCGCGGCGCACTGCAGCTCAGCCCCGATGCGCGCGCGGCGTTGGTCACGTATCTCTGGCCGGGCAATGTCCGCGAGTTGCTGAACGCGCTCGAGCGCGCGGTGGTGTTGTCACGCGGCGACACCATTCGAATTGAAGACCTGCCCGACCGGCTGGCAGCGCCGACACCCCCGCTCACCGCGCCGGCCGCCGATCCGTCGCTCTCACTCGATGAGATCGAGCGCCGCCACATCCAGCAGGTTCTCGCCGATGCCGCCACCCTCGAAGAAGCCGCCGCGCGCTTGGGCATCAACGCCACCACGCTGTGGCGCAAGCGCAAACGCTACCGGATCGAGTAGCGGCTGGCGGCGCGACATTCGCTGACCGTAGGGGTAAATTCTTGCGTCGCCCGCAAGCCTACCGGTGCTGTACGTAGATCGGCAGCGCGGTTGGGTGTACGGTTTGCGAGATGTTTTGCCCAAAGTGCAACGCGAGATGTAACGACGAGGTGCTCGCTTGCGCCGAGTGCGGCGCGGCGCTCGGTCCGGTGTGCCTTGCCTGCGGCGCCCAGAATCTACCGGGATCGCTCTTCTGTCGGATGTGCGGACGACCGCTGAGTGAGCTGTCGACCGATCGGCCGAGCCGCTCTCCCGCTGCGTACACGCCACGCCATCTCACCGAGAAAATCCTCACCTCCCGCGCCGCACTCGAAGGCGAGCGCAAGCAAGTGACCGTTCTCTTCGCCGACGTGAAGGGGTCGCAGGCGCTCGCGCAGAGCGTCGGCCCCGAGGCCTGGCACGAGACTCTCGATCGCTTCTTCGAGATTTTGTCGGCGGGAGTGCACCGCTTCGAGGGCACCATCAACCAGTACACGGGCGATGGCATCATGGCGCTCTTCGGTGCGCCGATCGCGCATGAGGATCACGCGCAGCGGGCGTGCTTCGCCGCGCTTCATCTGAAGAAGGGGATCGCCGCGTTCCACGCCGATCTCCGCCGCACGCGAGGCATCGACTTCGCGGTCCGCACGGGGCTCAACTCCGGCGAGGTTGTCGTCGGCCGCATCGGCGACGACCTGCGAATGGACTATACTGCGCAAGGTCACACTGTCGGGCTCGCCAGCCGGATGGAGTCGCTCGCCGAGCCGGGCAAGATCTATCTCACTCGGGGTACTGCCGCGCTGGTGTCCGGATTCTTCCAGCTGAAGGACCTCGGAAAATTTTCCGTCAAGGGCGAGCGGCGCAGTCTGCGCGTCTACGAACTCGAAGCGGTCGGCGCGGCGCGGACGCGGTTCGATCAATCGACGGCGCGCGGCCTGTCGCCCTTTGTCGGACGAGAGGCGGAGATGGCCCGGCTCGAAGCGAGCCTCGCGGACGCCCTCGCCGGAAATGGCTGTGCGGTCGGCGTGGTCTCCGAGGCCGGGTGTGGCAAGAGCCGACTCTTCTGGGAGTTCGCCGCGCAGTGTCGCGCGCGCGACATCCTCGTCCTGCAGGCTCGCGGCGTCCCTCACGGGCGAGCGAGTCCGTTCTTGCCAATCGTCGAACTGTTGCGCGGTTACTTCGACGTGAGAGAGCGCGACGACGACGCCGCGGTGCGCGAGAAGGTCACCGGACAGCTGATCCTCCTCGGTGAGCCGTTGCGCGAAGCGTTACCGCTCGTCTTCGAGCTGCTGCGGGTGTCCGAAGCCGATCATCTCGCGCAGCGGATCGATCCGGAGGCGCGGCGTCGCCAGATCCTCCGGTTACTGACCGATCTCGTGCGAGTCCGCAGCGCGCAAGAACCGATCGTTGTCGTCGGCGAGGATCTGCAATGGTTCGACCGCGGAAGCGAGGCGGTTCTCGATCAACTCGTCGCAGAACTTCCGGGAGGCCGCACTCTCATCGTCGTGAACTACCGTCCCGACCACCGACCTCCCTGGCACGGTCGCACCCAGTTCCGCGAGATACCCCTTGAGGCGCTCGCGCCGGAGGCGACGCTGCAACTCGTGGGCGATCTCCTCGGCAACCATCGATCGGTCCGCAGTCTCATCCAGCGCATCGCCGAACGGAGCGGCGGCAATCCTTTCTTCGTCGAGGAAGCAATCCGGTCCCTCAAGGCGGGTGGCGCACTCACCGGGCGCGCGGGGAGCTATCGCGCCGAGCATCGGGTCGAGGAGATCGAGATCCCGGCGACGGTCCAGGCAGTGCTCGATGCGCGGATCGACGCACTCAAGGAACGCGAGAAAGTCGTGCTCCAAACGGCGGCGGTCATCGGTAAGGAGTTTCCGCTGGCGGTTCTGCAGCGAATCGTGCCCTATTCGAAAGCGGAACTGCGCGTCGCCCTCAAAACTCTTAGCGACACCCAGCTGCTGTCGCCGCCGAACCGCAGCGGCGAGGTGCTATACGCCTTTCGCCACTCCCCGACGCAAGAGGCAGCCTACCGCACGCAACTCATTGCGCGCCGCCAACAGATCCACGCCGAGGTCGCCCGGATCATCGAGGAACTTCACCCGGGAGTCGACGAGCAGGCGGCACTGATCGCTCATCATCGCGAGAGCGCCGGTGACGAACGCGCGGCGGTGGATTGGTACGTGCGCGCGGCGAGATGGCTGGGATCCGAAGATCCGGCCGAAGCCTACCGCTACTGGCAAAAGGTCCGCGCGCTGCTCACCCGCGACAACGGCTCTGCCAACGCGCTGCCATTGCGCGTATTGGCGCTGATTCAGATGCTGAACCTGAGCTGGCGTCTCGGCGTTAGCGAAGAAGAAGTGCGGGTGCTCTTCGAGGAAGTCCGGGATCTCGCGCAGCAGAGCGAGAGCAGGGACGCGCTGGTCACAGCGTACTTAGCCTACGCCGTCGTTCGCGGAATGGCCGGTCACCTCAATGAGTCGTTGGAGAACGTGCGCGAGGCGACGCACCTCGCGGAGGACTCGGGGAACGCGGATCTCAAGCGCGGTCTCAAGATGGCCCTCGCATACTTCGGCGCGGCGGCCGGGCGATTGCGGGAATCGTTGGCGACCACGGAGGCAGCGCTCTCCCAGGAAGGGGGCGATTCGACTCGGGGCGCCGAGCTGTCTGGTATTGACCCGTTCGTCTTCCTGACTGGACTTCGTGGTCATCTGCTCGGACAGATGGGGAAGCTCGCCGAGGCCCGGGCGGCGCTCGACGCCGCGCTTGAGCTCTCCGCCGAGCGCGTCGACTCGGAGGTTCGCGGATGGATTCACGGGTGGATCGTCGTCCTAGCCCGAGCCACCGGCGAGACCGCGGACGCGCTCGGGCATGCCCGCCGGGGATTGGATATCGCGGAAAAAACCGGGAGCTTCTTTTCGCAGGTCATCGCGTTTGCAAATCTGGGGCGCGCCCTCGCCTTCCGTGGAGAGTGGCAAGAAGCGGTCGGCGCCTTCGAGAAGTCGCTCGATATTGCCCGGGCGCGGAAGATCGGTTGCGATGTCGAGGCGGGAATCGTGGCTGATCTCGCCGAAGTCAACTCTTCGATCGGCAATCACCAGGCCGCGCTAGCGCTCGCCCGTGAAGCGATCGACCTGGCGCAGCGACGCGGCGTAAAGGTGGAGGAATGCCGAGCGCATCTCGTGAACGCGCGCGTCATCCTCCGGGCCGAGGGTGCGGGCAAGCAACGGGCCGTCCGCAAGGCACTGGAGGCGGCGATGGCCATCGCGCGTGCGACCGAGGCGCGCGTTTATGAACCATTCATCCACCTCGAGCTCGCGGAGGTCGCGCGGCTTGCGGGCGATGATGCGGCGCGCGCCAGCGAGCTGCGGATCAGCTCCGAGCTATTCGCGGAGATCGGCGCCACTGGCCATCTGGCAGCGGCTGCCGGTAACACTGATATCGAGTTGTGACCCGAACGAGTCAGGAACCGCTTACAACGGCAGCTCCGGATTACCCTCGTTCATCTTGCGCAGTGCCGGCGAAGTGTGCAAGGACTCGCACGCTTGAAGCTGTACGCCGCTTTAGATCCGGCGGGCGAAGTCTTTCTGGTGAAGAAGGGGGGTCACATGAAAGAGATTGTAGCCATCATCAAGCCATTCAAACTCGACGAGGTGAAGGAATGCCTCGCCAGGGTCGGTGTGGCGGGCCTTACCGTGAGCGAGGTGAAGGGGTTCGGCCGGCAGAAAGGGCACACGGAGCTCTACCGGGGTGCCGAGTATACGGTGGACTTTCTCCCGAAAGTCCAGATCACGATCTTCGCGGCCGAGGACCAAGTCGTCAAGATCATCGATGCGATCGTCGAGGGTGCGAAGACTGGGAAAATCGGCGACGGCAAGATCGTCGTGAAGCCGCTCGATGAGGTAGTCCGCATTCGGACCGGGGAACACGGTCCGAGCGCGATCTAAGCGACCAAATACAAAAAGGGGGGATACAGCTATGAGGTCTACATCTCGTCGCACCGGATGCGTGCGTCCTGTACGAGGGTTCATTGTGGCAACTGCCGTCGCGGTTTTCCTGACGACGCTTACTCTGCTTGCACCGATCTCGCGTGCGGACGATCAGCCGAAGCCGGACCCTGCCGGCGTTGCGACCGGCGACAAGTCGTCGGTTGTTGATGCCGGCGGCAATGCTTTTGTCGTCGCCGAGCCGACCGATCAGGCGGCCCCCGACTACGCGCAGAAGAAAAAAGACTTCGACGAATACCAGGAGCAGGCCGGCAGGGAGCCCTTGGCAGTGAAGCTCGCGGACGCCGTGGGCCATGTGCGAATCGGCACGAACATGGCCTGGACGCTCAACACGGGCTACCTCGTGCTCTTCATGCAAGCGGGCTTCGCGCTGCTCACGTGCGGATTGGTACGCAAGAAGAACGCCGCGCATCTGATGATGCTGAATTTCGCGGCGTACGTCTTCGCCTTCCTGGCCTACTACGCCGTCGGCTTTGCCTTTCAGTGGGGCGGGGTCGCGCTCAACGCGGCGCCGGCGAGTATCGGCGGTGCCCCGACGCTAAATGAGTTCTTGATCGGCAGCGGACAGTGGGGCTTCTTGGGTGGAAAGGGATTTTTCCTCAGCGGGCCAGCCTACGACGCGAGCGCCAACGTCCTGATGCTCTTCGAAGTCGTGTTCATGGAAACCGCTGGCTACATCATCGTCGGCGCCATCTGTGAGCGAATCACCTTTGGCGCCTTCCTGCTCTGCGAGATGTTCGTCGGCGCCATCCTCTATCCCATCTTCGGGTGTTGGGTCTGGGGCGGCGGCTGGATGTCGCAGCTGGGTACGACGATGGGTTGGGGTCATGGCTACGTTGACTTTGCCGGCTCGACCGTTGTGCATGCCGTCGGTGGCTTCTGTGCGATGGCGCTCGCCTTCATTCTCGGACCGCGCCTCGGGAAGTATGGTCCGGACGGGAAGCCGCGGCCGTTCCCGGCACACAACATCGTCTTCGTCGTGAGCGGAACCTTCATCCTGCTGTTCGGCTGGATGGGCTTCAACCCGGGCTCGACGCTCGCCGCGACCGATTTACGCATCGGCGTCGTCGCCGTGAACACCAACCTAGCGGCAGTCGCGGGATCGGCCTCGTCCTTGGTCGTTTGGTACCTCATGTTCGGGAAGCCCGACATCTCGATGGCCTGCAACGGCATGCTGGCGGGCCTCGTCGCCATTACGGCCCCTTGCGCCTTCGTCGGACCCAACGCGGCGGTCATCATCGGCGTGATGGCGGGCGCCCTAGTCTGCTTCGGCGTGCTCTTCAACGAGCGGGTGATCAAAGTAGACGATCCCTGTGGTGCAATCTCGGTGCACGGCTATTGTGGTTGGCTGGGTGCCGTGTGTGTCGGCATCTTCGCCGACGGCACCTACGGCGCGGGTTGGAACGGCGTCGGCGCGACCACCTACCTCGGAAACGCCGGTCAAGGCGTGACGGGCCTGCTGTACGGAGACTGGGGCCAGTTTACGTTGCAGCTCTGCGGCGCGACCCTATGCGTTGTGTATGCCTTCACGCTCACGTTCGTGGTCTTCAAGGTGGTGAACGCCGTCAAGAGCATGCGCGTCTCGCGGGAAATTGAACTCGAAGGGCTGGATGTGCCGGAGTTTGGCGGCTTGGCGTACCCGGAGGATGCGATCTCTACGACATCCGGCGCTGCGTGAAAATGGGGGCCCAGCAGATCACTTGAAATCAGAAATGGGCGAATAGCGTCGTTCTCGATCACGGGGACGGCGACGGCGGCGACCATGCCGGGCGGCCACCGATCACGTGATCGGTGAATTCAAACTAGCCGCCCGCACGGCAGTGTGCAGCGGGAGTAGCGGCGAGCACGCTCGGGCTGGCGTGGGGCCTGAGGCTTTGGCTATGTTCCCGCTGTGGGAGCAGTGGGGGATCACGCAACCGGAGATCGCGGAGGCATTCGAGGCGGGACGTCACGCAGTGCGCGAGGTTATCCGGTCGCAATGCCTGCGGCAGAGCGACAAGCCGGCGGCGATGATTGCGCCTCGCCCGATCGCGAATTTCCAGACTTGATCCCAACGGCATCACACCCGGGATGCCGGTGCGGAGCACTCGGCGAACTGCTGGACGACTGTGATCGGTGCATACTCGGCGCGCTCGTTGCAGACGAGTCACACCGGCGCGACGTGGTTTTGGGCGCGGCGGCGGGGGGATGAACGTGGAGCAGTCGTTACTCGTGCGATTCTTCGAGCGGCTTACCGGTACGCGCGCCGCCGAGCGAACCGCGGCGGCCGTCTCGCGCTTCGGCCCCTATTTGATGGGGATGGTCGTGGCGAAGGGACTCTCGACCGTCGGCCAGCTTCTCATCAGTCGCTGGCTCGGACCGAGCGAGTTCGGCCAACTCGCCGTGGTGATCTCGGCATCGACCCTGTTCGCGTCGCCACTGGCGGGCGCCTGGGGCAGCACGTTCGTGCGCTATGCCGCGGCGCAGCCGGAGACCACATGGGTTCCGCTGCTGCGATGGACCCGACGACGGGCACTCTTCTCGACCGTCATAGCGGCTTCAGCAATTGGCCTGCTGGCTCCACTGATGGCCCCCGTACTGCGCGTCCCGGCCGTGCTGTTGATCTGCGGCGCCATGCTCGGCGTTGCCATGGCGCTCTGGCTCTTCGCCAAGGCCGCCTGTCAGGGGCGCGAGAACTGGCGCCGCTTCATCGCGGCGGAACTTGGGTTCGGAGCGGTCGTGCTCTTCCTGCCCATCATGTTGTTGCTCTTCCTCGAGCCGCACTGGTGGGAGGCGGCGCTGGTCTTCCTGATCGCCTACGCGGCCGGCTCGGCGCCGGCGCGGCCATTCTTCCGGGCCGCAATCGCGCCCGACTCGGGCACACGACTCCCCTCAACGTGGCCCGGGAGCGGCGGAGCGGCGGCGTATGTTCGCTTCGCGCTGCTCACCGGCACGGCGAACACTGTGTTCCTGTACAGCGATCGGTTCGCCGCGCAGCACGTGTTGGGTTTTGCCGAAGTGGGCATCTATCAGCTCTACAACTTCGCCACCGTCGGCGTCGCGATGATGCTCTCGACGATGCTTTACAACTTCGTCTTCCCGCTGTTTCCGCAGGGCGATCGGCGGACATTCGCAGCGCTGTTCCGCGCCGGCTTCCTGCGCCTCCTCCCCGTCACCCTCGCGGCGCTATTCGTCGCTGGGTGGGTACAGATCCATCTCAGCGGGTTCCCCTTCCGGCCTGCGTTGCTTGCCATCGCGACCCTCAGCGCCGCCGCCATGATCGTTTCGGGCTTCTACGGACACCTGGTCGCCAGCGTCGGCGTCAGCGGAGTCCGACTCAGCGCCAAGGTTGCGATCGTCACACTGACGGCGTTTGCCCTCGGGGTAGCGCCGGCCGTAACCCTTGGCGGCCTGAACGGCCTCTTCGCGCTGTACACCGTCATCAACATTGCCGTCGCCATCTTCTACCATCGGGCGCTCCACCGCCTCTCAACCGATTCGTCCGTCCATCCATCCCGCCCGCCGATTGGAGGGGAGTCCGTTTGTGCCGTGGTCGTTGCCTACTATCCCGACTCAGATTTCGAAGCGCGGCTACGCAGTCTGCTGCCACAAGTGGGCGCGGTCGTCGTCGTCGACAACACTCCGAACGGCGGCAGCGCCGAACGGCTGGGCGCGATGGGCGATCACATCGCCGTCGTCGAGAACAGCGCCAATCTGGGTGTTGCCGCCGCGCTGAACATCGGGCTGCGCCACGCACAACGAGCGGGCTGCCCTTGGCTCCTGACCCTCGATCAGGACACGCGCTGCTATCCCGACATGGTTCACACGCTGCTCCATGTTCTCGCGACGTGTGAGCCTGCTCCGGCCGTCATTGGCGGAAACTATCTCGATCCCCGTCGAGGCGCGACGGAAGTGCCCGAAGCGGACGGCGACTGGGTGGAGCAGATCACGGTCATCACCTCGGGCTGCCTCATCGACGTGGCGCGGGCGCAGGCAATTGGCGGCTTCCGGGAAGACTACTTCATCGACCAAGTGGATCACGAGTTCTGCCTGCGAGTTCGCCGGCACGGGGGTCGCGTGGTGATCAGTCGCAAGCCGGTGATGACCCACAGCGTCGGTGGTCCGGCTGGCGCTCACGTCCCCTTGTTGGGGATCTTTCCGAATCATGCACCGCTGCGGAAGTACTACATCACGCGCAATTCTCTGGTAACCATTGCCGGCTACTGGAAGCAGGAACCCGGGTGGTGCGCTCGTCGTCTCGCGCGTCTGCTTTTGGGATTGGGGTTGATGGCGTTGCTGGAAGAGAATCCGCTGGCCAAGGTGCGGGCGTTCGCGGCGGGAACGGTGGATGGCGTGCGGCAACGGATGGGGCCGTGCCGGCGAGAGAACCTCCATGACTAGACAGGTGGTGCGCCTCGTACGGCAGCGGGGATTCAGCGGAGTGGTGCGCGCTCTGTACTCGCGCGTGCGCAGCCTGCTCGGGATGCGGGCGAAGTCGTTCCGACTTTGTGAGGAATCAATCCGCGGAAAGACCGGAATCGAGATCGGCGGCCCAAGTCAGGTGTTCTCGAGGAGCGGAGTGTTTCCGGTCTATCCGATTGCCGGAAGGATCGACAATTGCATTTTCGCCAATACTACCGTGTGGGAAGGAGAGGTTCGTGAAGGACAGACCTTTCAGTATGCGCGCGACCGGCCGGCCGGCTGGCAGTATGTGGCGGAGGCGACCGCGTTGGGCCGCATCTCCACCGCGGCGTATGACTTCGTGCTCGCGTCCCATGTCCTCGAGCACATCGCCAATCCGATTCTGGCGTTGTCTGAATGGACACGAGTGCTGAAGGACGAAGGAACGCTCGTGATCCTGTTGCCGCACAAGGATCACACCTTCGATCATCGCCGGCCCGTGACAACGATGGAGCATCTGATTGCGGACCATGAGAACCACGTCACCGAAGATGACCTGACGCACATGACCGAAATTCTGGCGCTTCACGATTTGAATCGCGACCCAGAAGCGGGCGATCGAGCGAGCTTCGTCGCTCGCTCACGACGCAACTTCGAAAACCGCTGTTTTCATCATCACGTCTTCGATACGCCTCTGGCGGTTCGCCTCGTCGAATATGCGGGCCTGCAGATCCACGCGGTCGAAGAGGTTCCACCCATGCACATCCTGGTGGTGGCGCAGAAGGCGAGAAGCGCTGTCGATTCCGGAGCCCGTCAATGAAAGTGTCCCGACGGCACCGACATCGACTCGGCAATGGCTACGCCCGCGTGCCTTGCTACCTCGTGCCAGGTCGTAGTGTACAGAATCAGTCGTGGTCGGGTGTTGAGTCGAGTCGGATCGTGTCGCCTTGCTGTACACTGGGGTCAGCTTGGTCGGAGACCGGAGGGCCGAGTTGGGGTGTGGGGTGTCGCGCTGCGACGACAGTACACCATGACCATGACCGTTGATCGATCCCATCTGAGTTCTGCGAGTCAAGGCGAGCAGGTCGAGATTATTCTCGTCGAAGACAACCCGGACGATGTCGAGTTGATTCGCCGTGCACTGCGGCGCGGACACATTTGCAACCCGATAGTTGTCGCGAGCGACGGCGATGAGGCGCTGAGCATCCTCCGTCGGCTAGCCAGTGACCGTCCGCCTCGTCCGCGCGTGCAGCCACTGGTGCTACTTGATCTCAATCTGCCCCGCCTCGACGGACGCGCCTTGTTGCAGCAGATCTGGTCGAATCCGGCTCTCAGTGGCGTGCCGATCATTGTCATGGTCAACTCCGATGCCGATGCCGCTGGCATCGGCGCAACCGCGCTTGGCGTTGTCGCGTTCGTCCGCAAACCCGTCGATGCTGACGCGTTCGTCAAAGCCCTCAGTAACCTCGGCCACTACGGGCTCGATGTCGTGCGCGACCGAACTGAAGCAGCCCCGCCGCGTGCGGCTGGCCGCAGCACCGATTGACCACCTTCGTCCGTTCGCATACAGCCCGCACGTGCCCCGCGCGTGAGATGTACTGACAGTGACCATTCTCCTCTGCTTCATCGGCGCGACCATCGGCAGCAGCATCGGTTGGTGGCTTGGCTCCTTCGTCGGCTTCATGACCGCATACATCGTCAGCATCGTCGGCACGGCGGTTGGCGTGTACCTAGCGCGGCGCTTCGCCACCGAGTACCTCCCTTAGCCCTGATGGAGAGAAACGGATTCACCGCAGAGCTCGCCGAGAGCGCCGAGCAAAAGGCGCGAGACCACGAAGCAGCAAAAGGAAAGTCCATTGCCAATATTGCCAGTGAGGTTTGGGAAACTGCTCGAATACTCTCGTGCCGACTCTCTTTCTGCGATCTCCGCGTTCTCGGCGGTGAGTCTTGCCCGATCTAGGTTGACTTGATCGCTTGACCCTCAATTTTCGCTCGCATACAGTCCGCGTCGATTCGACTGCCCGAGAAGGAGCACGTTGTGGGAGATATGCTCAAGGACCGCGTGGCGGTCGTGACCGGCGCCGGGCGCGGCATCGGGCGCGGCGTGGCACTGGGGTTGGCCGCACAGGGCGCCAAGGTCGTGGTCAACGACTTCGGCGTCAACACCGACGGCTCGGCGCCAAGCACCGGGCCGGCCTTCGACGTCGTCAACGAGATCAAGGCGGCGGGCGGCGACGGCATCGCCAACGGCGACTCGGTCGCCACCTGGGACGGCGGCGCCAACATCATCAACACCGCGGTGAAGCACTTCGGCCGCATCGACATCCTCGTCACCTGCGCCGGCATTCTGCGCGACCGCATGATCTTCAACATGAGCGAGGAAGAGTTCGACTCGGTGCTCGCGGTGCACCTCAAGGGCACGTTCACCTGCGTGCGCCACGCCGCGCCGCTCATGCGCGAGCAGCGCTTCGGCCGCATCATCACGTTCTCGTCGGGCTCCGGATTGTTCGGCAATCCCGGCCAGGCCAACTACGGATCGGCCAAGGCGGCAATCAGCGGACTCACCAAGGTCACCGCGCGCGATCTGGGAAAATACGGTGTGACGGCGAATTCGATCTGCCCAGTGGCAGCGACGCGCATGACGCTGACACCCGAGGTGATGCGCGCTCGCGAGATTCGCAAGCAGCAGGGCATCATCCGCGAGGAGCGCGCGCTCAACCAACTCGAACAATTGCATCCCGAAGACGTTGCTCCGATGGTCACCTTTCTCGCCAGCGACTTCGCGCGCAACGTCAACGGTCAGTTCTTCCTCTGCGCCGGTGGCTCGATATCGCTGATCGCGCTGCCGCGCCCGCTCAAGACCATCTACAAGCGCGGCCGCTGGACGCTCGACGAGTTGGACGAACTGGTGCCGCAGACCCTGGCCGAAGGCCTGGTCAACCCGGCACCGTCGCGTGCCAACTAGGGAACGAGGACGACGCGATGGGAACTCGACTACGAGGCAAGGTTGCCGTCATCACCGGCGGTGGGCGCGGCATCGGTCGCGGCATCGCGCTGCTGATGGCGCAAGAAGGCGCCGCAGTGGTCGTCAATGACCTCGGCGGCGAGGTCAGCGGCGGTGGCGGCTCCGCGTCGGCCGCCGACACCGTCGTCGGCGAGATCAAATCAGCCGGCGGCCAAGCCGTCGCCAGCTACGATAGCGTCGCCGACTTCGCCGCGGCGGAGAACATCGTCGCCACCGCGGTGAAGGCGTTCGGTCACCTCGATATCCTCGTCAACAACGCCGGCATTCTGCGCGATCGCATGATCTTCAACCTCAGCGAGGAAGATTGGGACGCGGTGATCGCCGTACACCTCAAGGGCAGTTTCAATTGCACGCGACACGCCACCCGCCAGATGCGTGAACAGAAGTCGACCGGTCGGATCATCAGCATGTCCTCGACCTCCGGCTTGTACGGCAACTCCGGACAAGCCAACTACGGCGCGGCCAAGGATGGCATCGCCGGCCTCACGCGCGTGGTGTCGCGCGATGTCGGCAAGTACGGCATCACCGTGAACGCGATCGCGCCGGCCGCGGCCACGCGCATGACCGCCACCGTGTCGCAGAAAGCGCGCGACATCCGCCAGCAACGGGGAGTCGCCAGCATGGGCAGCGAAGCTCGCGCCGCCCTGCCCCGCCCGCAACTCGAACCCGACGATGTCGCCCCGTTCGCGACTTATCTCGCCAGCGACGCCGCGGCTAACATCAACGGTCAGACCTTCGTCGTCATGGGCGGGATCATTTCGCTGCTGAACTACCCGGCACCGGTGCGCACGATCACCGCGCCGAATCGGTGGACGCCGGAAGAAATCGCGGCCCTGTTTCCCTCCACGCTCGGGATGGACCTTGTGAATCCCGCGCCCGCACAAACCGAGTGAGTCGCCGCAGCCCCGCGCGTCCCGCATTTATTTCGGCACCCGCACCCGCGGCTGCACCCGCCTGGCTGTGGGGTATCGGCGTCACCGCCATCGCCGCGCTGGTCTACTTGCCGGCGCTGCGCAACGGATTCATCTGGGACGATCCGCTGGTGCTCGAACAACTGCGCGCCATTCATGGCTGGCGCGATCTCGTGTTCCTACCCAACGCGATTCCGCGCTACTATTTTCGCCCACTAATCTTTCTCAGCTTCCTCCTCGACCGCGCCGTGGGCGGCGAGACGCCTTTCGCATTCCACTGCTCGGTGGTCGCGCTGCACGCGCTGAACACGGCGCTCGTGTGGTGGCTTGGTGTGCGCCTGTTCGCCGCGCCCGCGGCGGCCGCGCTCGCCACGCTGGTATTCGCCGTCCATCCGATTCACGTCGAATCGGTCGCGTGGATCGCCGGCCGGTCGGACGTGATCGCCACAGCGTTCCTCCTTGCCAGTGCCATCATGCTCACCTACATGCGTCTCCGCTGGACCGCAGCGGCAGCGGTGATGGCCTACTTCCTCGCGTTGCTGTCGAAGGAGGCGGCCCTCGGCGGTCTGCTCGTGCTACCGCTGATCGATTTCGTATTGGCGCATCGTCCGCGCTGGCGCGCCAATGCAGCGTTGCTGCTGGTGACCGTCATCTACTTTCTGGTCCGCCGCGTCGCGCTGGGCGCGGCGATGACCGGCATCGCCACCACCGCGCCGGCCGAGACCGTGATCAGAAACCTGCTGGCTGCGTTTGGGTTCTATGTGAGCAAGTTGGTGCTGCCAATCGGTCTGAGCGCCTATGTGCCAGAGGTCCCCGGCGGTTGGATACTGCCGGCGCTCGGAGTCGTCGCGCTCTCCGCTCTGGCTGCGATCGGCGCGCTCGCGTGTCGGCACAACGAACGGCGCCTTGCCTTCTTCGTGTGGTGGTTCGTCTGCACGCTTGCGCCGGCACTCGTCGTGATTGTCCGGATGAGTGCGCAAGCACCCCTGGCTGATCGTTATCTCTACTTGCCATCGGTCGGTGTCTGTCTCCTGCTCACGCGACTCGCTGCATTCAGCGGGCGATGGCGCGCGCCGACGTGGATCGTCATCACCATCGTCGGCGGCGTCCTTGCCGTCATGACGATCGCGCGCAACCGCGTGTGGGCTGACGACCTGCTCTTCTGGCAAGACATCACCGCCAAGGCGCCGACCTACGCGTTGGGTCATCGTGAGCTGGCGCAGATCTACCTGCGTCGCGATCAAATCGCCGAAGCCGATGCGGCGCTGCAACGTGCGCTGCACGGCAAGTCCGATCGCGACGGTCGCGTTATGACGCTCAACAACGCCGCCACGCTCTATCTGCGTCAGCAACGTCTCGACGACGCCGAGCGCGCCCTGCAAGAAGCGCTGACGCTCTTTCCCCATGCGTATCTCTACTACGGCCTCGGCCGTGTCGCCGTGAGCCGCGCCGAACAAGCGCAAGCCCGCGGTGACGGCGATGAAGCCATGCGCCAGGTCAGTCACGCGCGCGACCAACTGACGCAAGCGGTCGCCCTCGATCCCGGCAACGCCAAGGCGCATGCGTTGCTCGGGCAGGTGCTCTACAATCTTCGCGATCTACCGGCTGCACGCCTCCACTTGCAGCAGGCGCTGCAGCTCGGCGCCAGCGGCAGCGTCGCCGACAGCGCGCGGCAGTACTTGAAGATGGCCGGCGGCTGAAGCGGACACTTCCCATGGAGATCAAGGAGTAGCGAGCGATGGGTGACCTTGCCGAATTCTCGCTGCCGGTACGGCTGCTGCTGCGCACCTACCGATGGCGCCGCATCGATCCTGTGCCGTGGGCGCCGCTGCGCAAGCCGCTCGCCGAGTCGCGCATCGCACTGGTCTCCAGCGCCGGCTTCATCGCACCCGGCCAACCGTCCTTCGATGACTCGGTGCGCGGTGGCGACGTGTCGTTTCGCGATATTCCGTCCGCCATCGACGTTTCGACGCTGGTCGAGACCCATCGCAGCGAGTCGTTCGATCATAGCGGGCTCGCGCGTGATCCGAACGTAGCCTTCCCGATTGATCGCGTGCGCGAGTTGGCGCAGCGCGGCCGGATCGGTACGGTCGCGCCGCGTCATCTCTCGTTCATGGGATCGATCACGGCGCCCGGCCGTCTCATCCGCGACACGGCGCCGGAAGCCGCGCGGCGCTTGGCCGCAGACGGCGTCGATGTCGCCCTGCTGGTGCCTGTCTGACCGTTTTGCAACCAGGCCGTGTGTCTGGTCGCTGCGGAGTTAGAACGCCAAGGCATCGCGACGGTCGCGATCGTCCTACTGCGCACGATCGCCGAACGCGTGCGCCCGCCGCGCGGGCTGTGCGTCCCGTTTCGCCACGGCTACCCACTCGACGCGGCGGGCGACCCGGCGCAACAGCATGCGGTGATCGAAGCTGCGCTGCGCCTGTTAGAAGATCCAGCGCTGACTCCTCCGGTGCTGGCCGACTATCAAACGGGTGGAAGCCGCCCGGCGCTCGAACGCTAGCGGCCCATCTGCTCGCGCATCGCCTTGGCGGCTGCGGCCATCATCGCATCGGTGTCTTGCTCACTCTTCTGAAGGTAGTCGAGCATGCGACACTTGGCGGTCTCAGCGCACAACGCCACCCGGCTCAGTCGCCCGAAGCGCCGATCGACGCGCAGCACGCCAGTGCCAGCCGGCTCCTCGAACAGGTCGGCGGGGCTCTTGCCCTCGCCCTTGAACGTGATGGTTTTGAGTGGCGTCTTGTCCGGCCCCAACAGTCCGCGTGCGCGCTGCGCCAACACTTCCGGCAGCCCTTGACCGTCACCATCGATGATCCACAGTTCTTCGACGCTGCGTTTGTCCGCGAATCGGGCGATGAGCCGCGTACCCGGCGCGGCGGTGTAACCGATTTGGTCGGGAGTCACCGGTGAGGTTGTCGCCGCACCATAGCGCGCCCCGTACTCGTCTTGCGACCGGCCCAGTTCGCCGGGCACTGACGTATCGCGGTGACACGCACCGATCAGCAGCACCAACGCAGCAGCGATTGCACGACGCATCGTAGACGTCTCTCCTGGTTTAGCGAAGCAGCGCAGCCACAGTACAAAGACCCGCCGCCGCCCGCGGTCCATACCAAGAGAGACACTTGCCATCAACCAAGTGAACGCGCTGCGCGCGCAGCGCCGGCGTATCACGCAGCACGGCGAGATCTGCGAGGTCGCGTGCGGAGAATCGATACGGTTCACTCGGCAATAGCACCGCCTCTGGTGCTCGACGCGCGACCTCAGCGAGCGTGGTCGTCGGATACGGCCCGGCGTCCGCGCGAAAGATGTTCGCTCCGCCGGCGGTCCACAGCACGTCGTCGATGTAGGTGCCGCCGCTGATCGTCATCCACGGATTCTTCCAAATCGGACAGAACACGCTGCGGCGCGGACCGCGATAGGACGCCACATCCGCGATCGCAGCGGCGAGCTCGGCGGCCAGCTCGCGCCCGCGGGCCACGCAATCGGTCAACTGGCCCAAGCGTTGAAGCAGCCCAACCGTGTCAGCGAGCGACGCCGGAAACGTCACGAACGTCGTAAGGCCCCACGCTTCGAGTTGTGCGACATCTTCGCGGCGGTTCTCCTCGGCGTTGACGATGACGAGATCGGGGTCCAAGCGCCGCACCGCTTCGCAATCGGGATTCTTGGTGCCACCGACCTTGGCTCGCTCCGCCACTGCCGCCGCCGGCTCTTCGCAGTAACGCGTGACGCCAACGACGGCGTCGCCACAGCCCAAGAAGAACAAGGTTTCGGTGAGACTCGGTACCAGCGAAACGATCCGCCGCGGCGGTGCGGCGAGCGTGACGCTACGGCCGATGTCATCGACGAGCGATATCATTTTCGAGCAATGTCATTCTCGAGATGGATTCAGGGGCGTGGCGTGCCTTTGCCACGCAGGATCGCTTCGAGCGCGCGGCGCTCTTCGTCCGTGACTTCGTTGGGATCGTCCGCCGTCACATTCGCTGGCGGCGCAACGGCCGACGGCGCTCGTCGCGGAGCTGTGCTGTACGCGTGCCAGATCAGCCACGCGCTGATCGCGAGCGCACCCGCGCTGGCTAGCCACGCGAACGCTGCCAACGCGCTGAACCGCCGCCGGCGTCTCACGACTCCGCCGTTGCTGGCGGCGCAGCCAATTCACCCGACCACAGCGCGCGCGCCGCTTCCCAACCACTGCGCTGATCCCAGCCGTCGACTCCGTTGTACCAGCGCAGACCCAATTCGCGCACGCGCCGGCTATGACCAGCGAGAGCGAACCACAACGGCCACGTCGGTCCGTAAAACAACCGCACGGCAAGATTGAGCCGTCGCAACTTCTTGCCCAGCCACGACGCACGGACGTCGCGTTCATACGCGGCGAGCGAGAAGTCGCCGCTCGCAAATGCGACGACCGCGGCGTCCGCCGCGCGCCGGCCGTATTCGAGGGCAAACGAGATGCCTTCGCCCATCAGCGGATCGACGCCGGCGGCATCGCCGATCAGCGCGACGCCGGGCGCCGCCAGCGGTGCGCGCTGGTGGTACCAATGGATCGGGAAAGCTCGGAAGCGCGGCGCGACCGCGACCCGCAAGCGCGCCAACTCGGATTCCACCCAGCGGGTCAGCGCCGCACCGGTGGTGTCGACGGCATACGCGCCCACGTTCGCGTGCGGCTCGCCATTGATCCAGCATGGAAACGCCCAGGTGTAGCCGCGAATACCGTGCGCCACGGGCGCGAAGCTGAAGTCGTATCGCTGCGCCGTCACCCCGTCCCATCGCAGCGCCGCCACCGGAACATCGCACATCACCGCGCGCCCGGTGTGCGCCTTGTTGTCGCCGAGTAGCCGGCGGCGGACCAGGCTGCCCGAGCCATCGGCGCCGATGACGATCTTCGCGCGATACGATCGGTGTTCTGTCTCAACTCGAATCGCGTTGCCATCGCGCGCGACGTCGACGACTTTGTCATTCTCCTGCAACTGGACGCCGCGCTGCCGAACAGCAGCGGCGAGCGACGCATCGAACTCACACCGGCGCACGACGCGGCAGAGTTCCTTGCCTTCGTACACGAGCTCGCGGCTCGGCGTGCGCACGGCGGCACGATTGACGACGACGTGCGGAACCGTCAGCTCGACGCCAAGATCGCGCAGGCACTGCAGCGCATGCGGAATCAGGCCACCGGCGCACACCTTGTCGCGTGGGTGCCGCGACTTCTCCAGCACCAGTGTGTCATTGGCGAGCGCCGGATCGCGTTGCGCCAAGCGTAACGCGGCAGCGGCGCCCGCCGGGCCCGAGCCGACGATGATCAGCGGTCGGTCTTCCACGGATGCTCACCGCGGATGAACATTCGCCCGCACCCAGTCGATGATCGCATCGGTGGTCGCACCAGGAGTGAACATCTCGCTGACGCCGCGGCGCTTCAGCTCCGCAATATCTTCCGGCGGGATGATGCCCCCACCGAACAGGACGACATCACCCACGCCTTTCTGTTTGAGCAACTCAATGATCGCCGGGAACAACGTCATGTGGGCTCCGGAGAGAATGCTGAGACCGATGGCATCGACGTCTTCTTGCACGGCAGTCTCAGCGATCATCTCGGGCGTCTGATGCAGCCCGGTATAGATGACCTCGAAGCCAGCGTCGCGCAGTGCGCGCGCGATGATCTTGGCGCCGCGGTCGTGGCCATCAAGACCCGGCTTGGCCACCAGAATGCGCAGCGGCCTGTCAGTGCTCATTCCGGTCCAACATTCCGCAATCCGCATTCCGCAATCCGCATTCGTCAATCCGCACTCGTCATAGCCACGCGGGATCGCGATAGACGCCAAAGACTTCGCGGTACACGTCGGAAATCTCGCCCACGGTGCAGCCGTCCTTCACCGCGGCAATCAACGGCGGCATCAGATTGGTCTTCCCTTTCGCCGCCGCGCGCACCGCCGCCAGCCCGCCGCGAACGCGTGCCGCATCGCGCGCGCGTTTGCGCTGCCGCACCCGTTCTGCTTGCTCGCGTTCAACCTCTGGATTGATGCGGAGAATCTCGATCGGCGGCTCGTCTTCCTGGACGTATTTGTTGACACCGACCATCACCTTGTCGCGGCGATCGAACTGTTGCTGAAAACGATACGCCGCTTCGGCGATCTCCTTCTGCGGATAGCCAAGCTCGATCGCGCGCACGATGCCGCCGAGCTCGTCGATCTTGGTGATGTACGCCATCGCTTCGCGCTCCATTCGGTCGGTGAGCGCTTCGATCGCGTAGCTGCCGGCGAGCGGGTCGACCACGTTGGTCACGCCAGTTTCCTCGGCAATGATCTGCTGCGTGCGCAGCGCCACCAACACCGCTTGCTCGCTCGGCAGCGCGAGCGTCTCGTCCATCGAGTTGGTGTGCAGCGATTGCGTCCCGCCAAGCACGGCAGCCAGCGCTTGAATGGCGACGCGCACGACGTTGTTGAGCGGCTGTTGTGCCGCCAAGCTGCAACCCGCTGTCTGCGCGTGCGTCCGCAGCATCAGCGAGCGGGGATTGCGGGCGCCGAAGCGCTCGCGCATGATCTTCGCCCACAGTCGGCGCGCGGCGCGATACTTGGCGATCTCTTCGAGGAAGTCGTTGTGAACGTTGAAGAAGAACGACAGCCGCGGAGCGAAACTATCGACATCGAGGCCGCGATCCACCGCGGCTTGCACGTAGCCGATGCCGTCGGCCAACGTAAACGCCAACTCCTGCACCGCGGTCGAGCCGGCTTCGCGAATGTGGTAGCCGGAGATCGACACCGCGTGCCAGCGCGGCGTTTCCTGCGCGCAGAACTCGATCATGTCGATGACCACCCGCAACGAGGGCTCGGGCGGACTGATCCATTCCTTCTGGGCAATGAATTCCTTGAACATGTCGTTCTGGATCGTCCCGCCGAGCTTCGTCCACGGCACGCCATGTCGTTCGGCCACCGCCAGGTACATCGCCAGCAGGATACTCGCACTGCAATTCACCGTCATCGACACCGTCACATCGGCGAGCGGAATGCCGGCGAAGAGTTCCTCCATGTCGTCGAGCATCGAGACCGCGACGCCTTCGCGTCCGACCTCGCCAAGCGCGCGCGGATGATCCGCGTCGTAGCCCATCAAGGTCGGCATATCGAAGGCCGTCGACAGGCCCGTCTGCCCTTGCGCGAGCAAGAACTTGAAACGCTCGTTGGTATCGGCAGCGGAGCCGAAGCCGGCGAACTGCCGCATCGTCCACAACCGGCCACGATACATCGATGGGTAGACCCCGCGCGTGTAGGGATATTCTCCGGGCTGTCCGAGGTCGCGCTCGTAGCGCGAGTCGGGAAGATCTTCGGGCGTATACACCGGCTCGACTTCCATGTCCGACACCGTGGAGTAACGCGGCAAGCGATCGCCGTCCTTCGGGTAGTCCGCCAGCCAGTCGCGCTTCGCTGTACTCATGTGTCCTCCGTGATCGGCAGTCGTCGTCGCGAGCGCCGCGTCGCATCCCCCAAGCGACCCCGAATCATGCCGCGCGCAACCCGTACCCACGGATTGGGCACCAAGACCTCAACCTGCCCGAGCGCGCCGAACGTCAACGGCTCGAGCCCGAACCGACGATTGCGGATGTGGCAGGGGACACCGTATTGCTCAAGGTAGCCGCAGACGATGTGTGCCTCGACATCGAGTGCCGAGGTGAAGCACACCTCCCACGCTTCGCCTTCACCTTCATCGATCGATGCAGCCATACTCAACGTCCCGTGAACGCCGCCTTGCGTTTGGCAAGAAACGCCTGCATGCCTTCGCGCTGATCTTCAGTCCCGAACGTCACCGCGAACGCTTCCGCCTCGTAGCGACAGCCGTCCTCGAGCGCCATGTCGCCACCCGCATTGATGGCAGCCTTCGCCTCCTGGATTGCAACTGGCGCCTTGCCGGCGAGGTCGCTGGCGATGCGGATCACTTCGGCGAGCAGATCGGCGCGCGGCACGACGCGATTGGCGAGCCCGACGCGCAACGCCTCGGCCGCGTCGATCAGCGAGCCGGCGTAGGTCAGCTCGCGGGCCAACCCCAGACCCACGCGCCGCGCCAAGCGTTGCGTCCCGCCGAATCCCGGCGTGATGCCAAGGTTGATCTCGGGTTGGCCGAATTTAGCCGAGTCGGCTGCGTAGATGAAATCGCACGCCAAGGCGAGTTCCAATCCGCCGCCAAGCGCGAAACCGTTGACCGCAGCGATAACGGGAATCGGCAACTCTTCGAGGCTGCGCATCACCGCTTGCCCGCGGCGCGCGAACGCGCGGGCCTCGACGCCTGACATGGTCGACATCGCCGCAATGTCCGCACCCGCGACGAACGCGCGCTCGCCGGCGCCGGTGACCACCAAACAGCGAACGCCACTACTCACACACGCCGCAACTTGCGCCGCGATTTCGTCGAGGGTCGGCGCGTTGAGGGCGTTGAGCACTTGCGGGCGATTGATGGTGAGGATGCCGACCGCCTCGCGGCGCTCGAACAGCGTACACGCGTCGGTCGCCATGCTCAGTACTCCGGCTTGAAGTCGAAGCGGTGCACGGCTTCGATGAAGCGAATCGTGCGCGTGCGCGAGCGCATCACCACTGAGTTCGTCGTCGCACCACCCTTGAAGAAGTGGACCCCGTGCACGTAGTCGCCGTCTGTCACACCGGTTGCGGCGAACATGACGCTGCCCGAGGCCATTTCCTCCTCCGTGTACTTCCTGGTGAGATCGGTGATGCCGGCGTCGGCGGCGTGGCTCGCGTCTTCGTTGTTGCGCGTACGCAAACGCCCGTGCATCGCACCGCCGGTGCAGCGCACCGCGGCGGCTGTCAGGATGCCCTGGTGAGCGCCGCCAACGCCCATGAGCAAATCGATGCCGCTGCCGGGTTTCGACGCCGCCATGCCGGCGGCCACGTCGCCGTCGCTGAGCAACTTCACGCGCGCGCCGGCCTTGCGAGCCTCAGTGATCAACTTCTCGTGTCGCGGTCGATCGAGTACCGCGACCGTCAAATCGGCCACATACACCCCTTTCATTTCGGCGAGCAGGCGCAAGTTCTCCGTCGCCGACTTGTCGAGATCGATGGCTCCGACACCGTCGGGGCCGACCACGATCTTCTCCATGTACATATCGGGGCAGCGCAGGAAGCCGTCACGTTCCGCGATGGCGATGATCGACAGCGCGTTGTAGCCGCCGGTAGCGCAGATGGTCGCGCCTTCGAGCGCGTCAAGCGCCACGTCGAGTTCGTCGCCCGTGCCGCTGCCGACGTGCTCGCCGATGTAGAGCACGTCGCTCTCATGTTGCGCGCCTTCACCGATGACAACGACGCCGTTGATGTTGATCGACGCGAACGCCTTGCGCATCGCCTGCGCGCCGGCATGATCCGCTGCTGCCACATCGCCGCGGCCCATCAACCGGGCGGAGGCCAGCGCTGCCGCTTCGGTGACGCGTACTGCTTCCAAGGCTAAGTTGCGTTCCATCGTGTCAGCCGCCCTTCCTTCGTCCCCGCATGGCAGCCGCCCGGCCGAGGCCGCGCGCTGCGACATTCATCAACGGTTTCCCTATTTACCGGACTTCGGCCCGGCGTGCCAGGTGTAGATGCGGGTTGTGTGGCTGCAGCGGGTCGGCTCGCACCCGACGGTCAACGGGAGCGACTATTGTCCCAAGCTGTCCTCGATGCGGATGGCGACGGACTTTCCGCGGACAGCGGCGAGTCGATCGATCGCGCGGAGCGCGCGCCGCAAGCGGTCCTCGCGGGCGTGATGGGTGCGGATGACGATCGGCACACTAGCGCCGTCTTCGCGGCCCTTTTGAATCACCGACGCGATCGAAATCTCCTGACTGCCCAAGATTCCCGCAATGCGCGCCAGCACGCCCGGCCGATCTTTGACGATGAAGCGTAGATAGAACTCGCTGGTCAGCGCGCCAAGCGGTTTGATGCGCACATGTCGCTGCGTCGCCAGTGGGTAACCGAGCGGCTTGACGCGCCCCCGGCTGCCGCGCAAGCGATTGCGCGCCACTTCCATGAGGTCAGCCACCACTGCGGTTGCCGTCGGCATCATGCCTGCGCCCAACCCGAGATACATGCTGGCACCGAGGGCTTCGCCCCGCACAGCGATCGCATTGAGGGCACCGTTGACATCGGCCAGCAAGTGCGTGCGCGGCACCATCGCCGGCTGCACCCACGCTTCGATCCCGTCGCGGTCTTCCTTGGCCACCGCGAGCAGCTTGATGACGTAGCCAAAGTCCTTGGCGTAGTTGATGTCGAGTTGGCTCACCTCGCGAATGCCGGCGGTCGGAATGTCCTTCAATTGCACGCGCGCGCCGAGCGCCAGTTGTATCAACAGCGTCAGCTTGTGTGCCGCATCGATGCCGTCGATGTCGTAGTGTGGGTTCGCTTCAGCCAAACCGGCCGCCTGCGCCGCGCGCAACACTTCATCGAACTCGCCGCCCTGATTGGTCATGGTGCTGAGGATGTAGTTCGAGGTGCCGTTGACGATGCCGTAGACCGCGCGGTTGTGATCGGCGGCGAGACCTTCCTTGAGCACGCGAATGATCGGAATGCCGCCGCCGACGCTGGCTTCGAAACCGATGTCGACACCGGCCCGCTCCACCGCGCTGAAGATCTCGCGGCCATGCACAGCCAGCAGCGCCTTGTTCGCTGTCACCACGTCCTTGCCGTTGGCGATCGCCTGCAGCACAAAGCGGCGCGCTGGTTCATAACCACCCATCAACTCAATGACGATGTCGATCGATGGATCGTTGAGCAGCGCGATGGCGTCGTTACTGAGAATCTTGCGGTTGATCTTGACGCCACGATCGGTCTTCAAATCGAGGTCGGCGATGCGCGTGATCGCCACGATGGCGCCAAGCTTCTCGCGGATCTGGCGCTGCTGGCGTTGCAGCAGCCTGATCACTCCGGTGCCGATGGTGCCGAACCCGATCAGCCCGACTCGAATCGTTGGTGTCAACACGGCGTCAAGCGGTGGCGCGCGCGGCGCTGGTATCGCCGAGACTGAGCGCGCGGCGGATGCCGCGCACCGCCTGGCGGGTGCGATGCTCGTTCTCAATCAGGGCGAAGCGCACGTACTGATCGCCGTAGGCGCCGAAGCCGATCCCCGGCGACACCGCGACCTTCGCTTCCTTCAGCAGAAATTTCGAAAACTCGAGCGATCCCATATCGACAAAGTCATCCGGAATCTTCGCCCACACGAACATGGTGGCCTTGGGCTTGGCAACCGCCCAGCCCGCGCGGTTGAGTCCCTCGACCAAGGAATCGCGACGACTGCGATACATCGTGCGAATCTCTTCGACGCAATCTTGCGGCCCGTTGAGCGCCTGGATCGCGGCGATCTGCACCGGCTGGAAGATGCCGTAGTCGACGTAGCTCTTCAGCCGCGCCAGCGCCGCCACCATCTCCGGATTGCCGACCATGAACCCAACGCGCCAGCCCGGCATGTTGTAGCTCTTCGACATGGTGAAGAACTCGACACCCAAATCTTTCGCGCCCTTCACTTGCAGGAAGCTTGGAGGCTGATAGCCGTCGAACGTCAGGTCGGCGTATGCGAGATCGTGCACCACCATCAGGTCGTGCTCGCGGGCGAAGTCGACAATACGTTCGAAAAAAGCGAGATCCACAACCTCGGTGGTCGGGTTGTGTGGGAAGTTGAGGATGAGCATCTTCGGCTTCGGCCAACTCTGCCGAATCGCCTCAACCAAATTGGCGAAGAAATCGCTGCCGGGCACCAACGGCACACTGCGCAGATCGCCGCCGGCAATAATCACCGAGTACTGATGGATGGGATACGTCGGACTCGGGCACAGCACCACGTCGCCGGGGCCGAGCACGGCGATCGCAAGATGCGCGATGCCTTCCTTTGAACCGATGGTGACGACCGCTTCGCTGTCGGGATCGAGATCGACATCATAGCGCCGGCGATACCAATCGCAGATGGCCACCCGCAGCTTGTAGATCCCGCGTGAGACTGAGTAACGATAGTTTGCCGGGTTCTGCGCCGCTTCGAGCAGCTTGCTGACGATGTGCGGCGGCGTCGCGCCGTCGGGGTTGCCCAATCCGAAGTCGATGATGTCATCCCCTGCCCGCCGCGCCGCATGCTTCAGATCATTGACGATGTTGAAAATGTACGGCGGCAGCCGCTGGATGCGGGGAAAATCCATGTTGCTCGGCTTGTAATCAATTCGGACCGAGCGCGCAAATTGAGATTTTCAACGGATGAAGGTGAACTCGCGACGAAGGCACCAGGCACCGCGACCTATGCGAGGCGAATCAATCTTGGCCGGACAAGTCTCACCACGAAGGCACGAAGCGCACGAAAAGAACTGGCGAAGGAGAATTTCATGAGTCCCAGCTTCAACTCATTGCCAATGAGGCTACGACCAGCCGCCCGAGAGCATTTCCGAGGCCGTCCTTCGTGATCTTCGTGCTTTCGTGGTGAGCTCCAATTGTCACATCGCAATTGATTCTCACCCGATCTCCGCCAGTTCCAATCGTCCCGCCCAGCGGTGGCGGAGGACGGCGCGGAGTTGTGCGGACTCGGGACTGCTCAACGTCGGATCGTGTGCGAGCCAGCCCTGTGCGGCGCGGCGGGCTTCGTCGAGCATGCGGCTGTCGCGGATGAGATTGGTAACGCGAAAATCCGGCAACCCAGATTGGCGCGTGCCGATGAAATCCCCCGGGCCGCGGATCTCCAAATCGATCTCGGCGATCTTGAAGCCGTCAGTCGTGCGCTCCATCGCCTTGAGGCGGCGGTACGCATCGTCGCCTGCGTAGGCGGGGCCGACGAGAATGCACGTCGAGGCGTCGCTACCGCGGCCGACTCGCCCGCGCAATTGATGGAGTTGCGCCAGTCCGAACCGCTCGGCGTGCTCGACCACCATCACCGTTGCGTTCGGCACGTCGATGCCGACTTCGATCACCGTGGTACTCACCAGCAACTGCAGATCACCCGCCTTGAAGCGACGCATCACCTGATCCTTCTCGCGGCCCTTCATGCGGCCATGAATCAGGCCGACGCGATAGTCGGCGAAGACGGTGCGCGCCAGCTCATTGGCCATCGTGGTCGCGTCACGCAGCTCCGCTTTGTCGCTCGCATCGACCAGCGGATACACAACGTAGCCCTGTCGGCCGGCGTCGAGTTCGCGCTTCGCCAATGCGTAGACTTTCTGCCGATCGCTTTCGCGAAAGACCAGCGTGCGGATTGCTTGCCGCCCCGGCGGCAACTCGTCGAGCAGCGAGACATCGAGATCGCCGTACAGCGTCATCGCCAGCGTGCGCGGGATCGGCGTAGCGCTGAGCAACAGAATGTCCGGCGGCGGAGCCGCACCGCCGCCGCTCAGGCCGCGCAAGGCCGCACGCTGCAACACCCCGAAGCGATGCTGCTCGTCGATCACGCCGAGTCCCACCGCTTTGAAGCGGACACCGTCCTGGATCAACGCGTGCGTGCCGACCGCGATCTGAATGTCGCCAGATTCAAAACCGGCTTCGATCTCGCGCCGTCGCGCGCGCGGCACCTCGCCGGTCAGCAACGCGGCGCGCAGTCCCAGCGTCTCAGCCCACTGTCCGACGGTGCTGAAGTGCTGTTCGGCAAGCAATTCGGTCGGCGCCATGAACGCCGCCTGCAGTCCATTTTCGATCGCCACTAGCGCGGCGAACAGCGCCACGATGGTTTTGCCGCTGCCGACGTCGCCTTGCACGAGGCGATGCATCGGATGCGGCGCCTTGAGATCGGCGTAGATCTCGCCGATCACGCGCTGCTGCGCGGCGGTGAGCGCGAACGGCAGCTGCGCCGTGAGTCGATCCGTCAACTCGCCGCGTCGTGGCAGCGAACGGCCGGCCTCGATCGCAATCGAGCGCCGCTTCAACGCCAAGCCGAGTTGCAGGTAGAAGAGTTCGTCGAACACCAGGCTGCGATGCCCCATTGATGCGAACGTGTTCAGCCGCATCACATCGGCATCGCGTGCCGGTCGATGCACCACTTCCATCGCGTGTGTGAGGTCGGCGACACGCATCTGCTTCGCGACCGATTCGGGCAACGCGCTTGGCACGCGCGCCGCCCATTCGCCGACCGCTTGCTGCACGATCTTGCGCATCACGCCGACGCTCATCGCCGCCGGCTTGTTGTACACCGGCAGAATCCCCTGCCCGCCCGCATCGGGATCGGTCTCGATCTCCGGGTGAACAATGCGCTTCAAACCGCTCGGTGCGCCTTCAACCTTGCCGTGGACCAACACGCGCTGGCCAACCTTAAAGCGATTCTTGAAGTAGGCGACCTGGTGGTACCAGGTGAGCGCGAGCAATCCACTGTCGTCGCGCAGCGAGCCTTCGAGGATGCGGCGTTGGCTGCGCCCGACGTGGCGCTCATCGAGGTGCGCAATCTCGCCAATCACACTGCCCTCTTCGCCGACGCGCAGCTCGCGCACGGTGCGTAGTGTGCGCCGGTCTTCGTAGCGAAAGGGCAAATGATAGAGCAGGTCCTCAACCGTACGCAGACCAAGCTTGCGAAACTGATCGGCCCGCTGCGGCCCAACACCACGCACGAATTGAACGGACTGCTTGAGCGCGTCGAGGCTGGTCGCGAAATCCCCGTCGCTGCGGTGATACGTTGGGGTCGGCTGTACCGCCGCTGCTGCCGCCGGCGGTTCGGGCGAGCGCGACACTCGCCCGCTCGCCCCCGAAGATGCAATCGCCGATGCGGGCAATCCCAACGACGCGACCACCTCACGCACGGCGCGCGCCCACTCAGTGCGATCCGCCGGCGGCTGACTTGCGTACTGTTCCAGCGCCGCGCACAGTTCGCTGACGTGATCGCGTTGCGCGGCCGGCACCTGATCGAGCAGCGCACGCCCGCGCGCGGCCAACGCCGCCGCCGGCACGCTGACCGCCGCGCGCGGGTTGCGCAGCAGGAAGTCCAGCGGCGCCGCCACCGCTGCGATAAAACTACTCAGCGCGTCCGCGTCAGCTCCGGGCACCGATGCGGGGTTCGTGCGCGACGGCACGGTGATACTCCTGCAGCGGGCAGACGCGCAGCGCTTCGCGCCGCAAACACGCGACGCCTTCTGCGGCGGCGGCAGCAGCCGCGACGGTGGTGAAGTACGGCACTCGACACTCCAGTGCGCTGCGTCGAATCGAGTACGAATCTTGATGCGATCCGATCCCCATCGGTGTGTTGATCACCATCGCAATGTCGCCGGCACGAATCGCGTCGACCGTATGCGGGCTGCCGTCGGCGACCTTGTTGATGGTCGACACCTTGAGTCCACCGTCGCGCAGACACGCAGCCGTGCCCGCCGTCGCCAGCAAGCGGAATCCTTCCTGCACCAAGCGCCGTGCGATCAACAGCACCGCGGGCTTGTCTTCGTCAGGTACGCTAATAAACGCCGTGCCACTGACCGGCAACACGTTTCCCGCGGCGATCTGCGCCTTGGCGAACGCCGCGCCGAAGGTGCGATCGATGCCCATCACCTCGCCGGTCGATTTCATTTCCGGCCCGAGCAGCGTGTCGACGTTGGCGAATTTCGCGAACGGAAACACCGCTTCCTTCACCGAGATATGCGAGGGGATGATCTCTTCGGTGAAGCCAAGTTCGCGCAGAGATTTGCCGAGCATGACGCGCGCGGCCAGCTTCGCCAGCGGCGCGCCGATCGCTTTGCTGACGAACGGCACCGTGCGCGACGCGCGCGGGTTCACTTCGAGAATGTACACAGCCTCACCCTTCACCGCGAACTGCACGTTCATCAAGCCGATGACTCCGAGTTCGCGGGCCAGTGCCTGAGTTTGGCGCCGGACTTCATTCTGCACCGCCATCGGTACCGTGGTCGGCGGCAACGAACACGCGCTATCGCCCGAATGCACGCCGGCGCGTTCAATGTGCTCCATGATGCCGCCCACTACCACCAGCTCGCCATCGCTGATCGCGTCCACGTCTAGTTCGATGGCGTCTTCTAGAAATTTATCGATCAGCACCGGACGGTCCGCCGCCAGGTCGACCGCGCGCGCCATGTAGCCACGCAGCGCCGACTCTTCGTACACGATTTCCATCGCCCGTCCGCCGAGAACGTACGATGGCCGCACGAGGACCGGGTATCCGATGCTGGCCGCGATTCGTACGGCATCATCCACCGTGCGCGCGATACCGTTCGCCGGCTGCTTGAGACCCAGATGGGTCAGCATCGCGGCGAAGCGCTCACGGTCCTCCGCGCGATCGATGGCGTCGGGCGAGGTGCCGAGGATCTTCACCCCGGCCTGTTCGAGCGGCACGGAGAGCTTCAACGGCGTCTGGCCACCGAACTGGACGATCACGCCATGCGGCTTTTCGCGCGCGATGATGCCGAGCACGTCCTCGCGCGTCAGCGGCTCGAAGTAGAGTTTGTCGGACGTATCGTAGTCGGTGCTGACGGTCTCCGGGTTGCAATTGACCATGATGGTCTCGTACCCGTCTTCCCTCAACGCGAACGCGGCGTGCACGCAGCAGTAATCAAACTCGATGCCTTGGCCAATGCGATTGGGGCCGCCGCCGAGGATCATCACCTTCTTGCGGCTGGTTACGGCCGACTCGTCTTCGTCATCGTACGTCGAGTAGAGATACGGCGTGAACGCCGCGAACTCGGCGCCACAGGTATCGACCATCTTGTAGACCGGTTCGATGCCGGCGCGCAGCCGTGCCTGGCGAATGTCCTCCTCCGTCCCGCCGGTAAGTTGAGCGAGACGAATGTCGGAGAAACCCATGGCCTTGGCGCGTCGCAGCACGTCGGTCTGGGTCGCGCCGACACCGGAGGTGCGGATCTCCTCTTCGAAAGAGACAATTTGACGGATGTTCCCCAGGAACCACGGATCGATCTTTGAAAGCTCGAAAATGCGCTCGGTGGAGAAGCCGGCGCGATAGGCTTCAGCGATGTACCAGAGGCGGCGGGCGGCTGGCACGCGCAAGCGTTCTTCCAGTTCCGCTCCTGAGGATTTCGTCCCGCGCCCTTTGTCGTCGAAGCCGTACGAGTCGATTTCGAGCGAGCGAATCGCCTTCTGCAGCGACTCCTTGAAGGTCCGACCGATCGCCATCGCTTCGCCGACCGACTTCATCTGCGGTCCGAGCCGGTCGGCCGCGGCGGGAAATTTTTCGAACGTGAAGCGCGGAATCTTGGTGACCACGTAGTCGATCGTCGGCTCGAACGACGCCGGCGTCTCGCGCGTGATGTCGTTGCGAATCTCGTCGAGCGTGAAGCCGACTGCCAGCTTCGCCGCAATCTTCGCGATCGGGAAGCCGGTCGCTTTGCTCGCCAGCGCCGAGCTGCGCGACACGCGCGGATTCATTTCGATGATCACCAGTCGCCCGTTGTCGGGGTGGACGGCGAATTGAATGTTCGATCCTCCCGTATCGACACCGATCTCGCGGATGATGGCGAGCGCGGCGTTGCGCATGATTTGATATTCCTTGTCGGTGAGCGTCTGCGCCGGCGCCACCGTGATGCTGTCACCGGTGTGTACGCCCAAGGCATCGAAGTTTTCGATCGAGCAGATGATGACGACGTTGTCCTTCACGTCGCGCATCACTTCGAGTTCGAACTCCTTCCATCCGGCGATCGATTCTTCGATCAACACTTCGCTGGTCGGTGAGGCATCGAGTCCCCACCGCACCACGGTCTCGAACTCTTCCGGCGTGTTGACGATCCCACCGCCGGTGCCGCCCAACGTCCGCGACGGCCGGACGATGAGCGGCAACCCGAGTTGATCGCGCACCGCGACGGCATCTTCAAACGTATGCGCGTAACCGCTGCGCGGCAGATCGAGGCCGATGCGCTCCATCGCCGCTTTGAACAGGTCGCGATCTTCCGCCTTCTTGATCGCCGGCAGCTTGGCGCCAATCAGCTCGACGTTGTAGCGATCGAGGATGCCGCGCTCGGCAAGCTCGATCGCCATGTTGAGCCCCGTCTGCCCGCCGATGGTCGGCAGCAGCGCGTCGGGCCGCTCCGTCGCAATGATCTGCTCCAGCATCTCCACGGTGATCGGCTCGATGTACGTGCGATCGGCGAAATCGGGATCGGTCATGATCGTCGCCGGGTTCGAGTTGATGAGGATGACCTTGAAGCCTTCCTCCTTGAGCGCCTTGCACGCCTGCGTACCCGAGTAGTCGAACTCGCACGCCTGGCCGATCACGATGGGGCCTGAACCGATGAGGAGGATCGAGTGGATGTCAGTGCGTTTGGGCATGGCTTAACGCGATCTCTCGTCTCGTACCCGTAGGGGCGAGGCATGCCTCGCCCTCCTCGCCCTCGTGGGGGAGCCCCGCGCGACGGGCGACGCATGCGTCGCCCCTACACTTGATTCCGACCATCCGCCACACCCCATCAGCCATCAGCGCGAAACCCCATCATCTTCAAGAACCGCACAAACAAATGATTCGCGTCGTGTGGACCGGGCGATGCCTCGGGATGGTACTGCACGGAGAACAGCGACGCGTCGGGTTTGGCGAGTCCCTCGACGGTCTGGTCGTTCAGGTTCACGTGGGTCAGCTCGGCTGTCCCCTTCAGCGACTCGATGTCGACCGCGAATCCGTGGTTCTGGCTGGTGATCTCCACCTTGTGCGTAGTAAGGTCCATCACCGGTTGATTGCCGCCGTGATGACCGAACTTGAGTTTGTACGTGCGGCCGCCGAGCGCCAGGCCGAGCATCTGATGGCCGAGGCAGATGCCGAAGATCGGCCGCTTGCCGATCAGCTCGCGCACGATGCCGGCGTACGGTCCAACGTCGGGATCACCGGGACCGTTGGAAAGGAAGATGCCGTCGGGGTTCATGCTGAGCGTTTCCGCCGCCGAGGCGGTGGCCGGCACGACGCGCACACGGCAGCCCGCGGTGACGAGATTGCGCAGGATGTTCCGCTTGATGCCGTAGTCGTAGGCGATCACGAAGGGTCCCTGGTCTCTGGTTTGTGGTCTCTGGTTAGCGTGCTGGTAGCCTTGCTCCAACGACCACGTTGACTCGTCCCATTCGTACGGCTTTGCGCAGGTGACTTCTTTCACCAAGTCGCGTCCGATCAATCCTGGCGATGCCTTCGCCTTCGCGACTAGTGCCTGCGGGTTGAGGTCGGTGGTCGACAGCACGGCTTCTTGCGCCCCGTGTTCGCGCAGCCGCCGCACTAACGCGCGCGTGTCGATGCCTTGGATCGCTGGAATCCTGTTCGCGACGAGGTACTCGCGCAAACTCTGCTGCGCGCGCCAGTTACTCGGCTGCTCCCAATACTCCTTGACGATGAAGCCTTGCAGGAACGGCCGACTCGATTCCACATCCTCGCGGTTCACCCCGACGTTGCCGATCTCCGGATACGTCATCGCGACGAGTTGCCCGCGATACGATGGATCGGTGAGGATCTCCTGATAGCCGGTCATCGAGGTATTGAAGACCACTTCGCCGACCGCTTCGCCGGCCGCGCCGAACGACTCGCCCGTAAACACCGTCCCGTCGGCGAGCGCCAACATCGCCTTCATGCGGATTTCCTCTTGCGCTCGTTGGCGGCGATGCGATGTATGACACGTCCACCGACAATGGTGGCGATGGCCTGCCCGACCATGTCCCAGCCGCCGAAGGGCGTGTTGCGACTCTTCGATTGCAGCCGCGCCGGATCCACGTGCCATTTGCGCTTGGGATCGATGATCGTCACGTCAGCCGGTGCGCCGACTGCAAGGGAGCCGCCCGGAATGCCGAGAATCCTCGCCGGATTGGTGCTCATCGCCCGCACCAACACGTCGATGCTGATGCCCGCCTCCGCGCTCATTTTGAGCGCGAGCGGAACCGCGGTTTCCAGGCCGATGATGCCGTTGAGCGCGGCGTCGAACTCGACCTCCTTCTCGTCACGATGATGGGGCGCATGATCAGTGGCGATCACGTCGAGTGTGCCATCGCGCACGCCGTCGCGCACTGCCGCGACGTCTTTCGCGGTTCGCAGGGGAGGATTCATCTTGGCGTTGGTGTTGTAACCGTCGACCGCCTCTTCCGTAAGGGTGAAGTGGTGCGGCGAGGCTTCGCCCGTCACTGCCACACCACGCGCCTTGGCCGCACGAATTAGATCGATCGATCCCGCAGCACTGACATGCGCGATGTGGACGCGGCCGCCGGTTTGCTCGGCGAGCGCGATGTCACGCGCGACCATCACGGTCTCGGCCGCCACCGGCATGCCCTTCAAACCGAGGCGGAGCGACACGGCGCCCTCATTCATCACGCCGCCATTGGCGAGGCCGCGATCCTCTTCGTGCGCGATCACCGGAATGCCGAACAGGCGCGTGTACTCCAGTGCGCGTCGCATCAGCTCGCCGTCCATGATCGGCTGGCCGTCATCCGACACCGCGACGATGCCGGCTTGGCGCATCTCACCGATTTCGGCGAGTCGCTCACCCCGTAGTCCGGCCGTCACCGCCCCGATCGGATACACGTGCACGAGATTCACGGCACGCGCGCGCTCGATGATCGACGCCGTTACCGCGCCGGCGTCGTTCACCGGATTCGTGTTCGCCATGCAGGCCACCGCCGTGAACCCGCCCGCCGCGGCCGCGCGCGATCCGCTTTCGATCGTCTCCTTGTACTCATAACCCGGTTCACGCAGGTGGACGTGCATGTCGATCAAACCCGGCAGGACCAAACAGCCGGCCGCATCGACGACCTCGCAGTCATTCGCAGCGATCGCGGCGGGCGCATCGATCGCCGCCACCACGCCGTCGCGCAGCAGCACGTCGCGTCGCGCGTTGAGCTGATTGGCCGGATCGACAACCGTGCCGCCGGTGATGAGCACGGCGTTCTTCATCCCGCCGATCTCCGCAACCGCGCCGGTTGCGCCGCTTCCAGCGGTTCGGTCGCTTCGCGACTTCGCGGCTCGATCGCTTCGCGGCTGCGATTGACGAGCAGAAAGAGCACCGCCATGCGCAGGGCGACGCCGTTGGTGACCTGGTCCATGATGACCGAATACGGACCATCGGCGACATCGCTGGCGATCTCGACGCCGCGGTTGATCGGACCGGGGTGCATGATGAGCACCTCGCGCTGCGCCAACTTCACCACCGCCTCGGTCACGCAGAAGTAGCGCGAGTACTCGTCGAGGCTGGGGAAGAAATTCGCACCCATACGCTCGTGCTGAATCCGCAAGGTCATGATCACGTCGACGCCGCGCACGCCTTCGGCCAAGTCCGACGTGATCGTCGCCCACTGGCTCAACTCGCGCGGCAGCAGCGTCGGCGGGCCAACCAAACGCACCTCGGCACCGAGCGCGCGCAGCGCATGCAGATTCGACCGCGCGACGCGGCTGTGCAGGATGTCGCCGACGATGGCGACCTTCAAGTTGTCGAGACTGCCGCGACGCTCGCGGATGGTGAGCAGATCGAGCAGGGCTTGCGTCGGATGTTCGTGCGACCCGTCGCCTGCATTGATGATCGGGCACTCGACGCGTTGGGCGAGGAAGTGCGGCGCCCCCGACGACGGATGGCGCAAGATGATGCCGTCGGGCCGCATCGCGGCGAGGTTGCGCGCGGTGTCGAGCAGCGTCTCGCCTTTGGTGACGCTGCTCGCCGCCGAACTCAGGCTGACGAAGTCGGCACTCATGCGCTTGGCTGCAATCTCGAACGACATGCGCGTGCGCGTGCTGGCTTCGTAGAACAGCGCCACGATGGTCTTGCCGCGCAGCGTCGGCACCTTCTTGATCTCGCGCTCCGAGATCTCGCGGAACGACGACGCCGTGTCGAGGATGTAAAGTAGATCGGCGCGGCTCATCCCTTCGAGTCCGAGCAGGTGACGGGCGGTGAATGTCGGCTCATTCGCCATCAATCACTCCTCCACACGCACGATGACCACCTCATCGCGTCCATCGCTTTCCACCAAGCGCACCTGCACCGACTCGTTGACGGCGGTCGGCAGGTTCTTCCCGACATAGTCGGCGCGAATCGGCAGCTCGCGATGGCCGCGATCGATGAGCACGACGAGTTGCACGTTCTGCGGCCGGCCGAAGTCGACCAGCGCATCGAGCGCCGCGCGAACGGTGCGGCCGGTGAAGAGCACGTCGTCGACCAGCAGCACGCGTCGATTGTCGATCGCAAAGCGGATGTCGGTACCCTGCACGATGGGCTGCTGGCGGCCGCGCGTCAGGTCGTCGCGGTACAGCGTGATGTCGATGATCCCGGTCGGCAATTCCGCTGATTCGATCGCCGCGATCTTCGCGCGCAGTCGCTCTACGATATGCACGCCGCGCGAACGGATGCCGATCAAGACGAGGTCGGCGGTGCCCTTGTTGTGTTCGAGGATCTCGTGCGCGATGCGGGTGAGCGCGCGATCGACGCCTTGCGCGTCCATCGCCACGCGCTCATGAGCCGCGGTCTCGTGGGTCGCCATCATTCCCACTCAGGCAAAAAAAAGCCCCCTCGCCGCGAGGAGGCCGTCACCTACAGATCCAGTTGTTGTCGTGCCCAATCATCAGATCCCTTTCTGATCTCACAGGATCAGCTTAAAGGTTTCGTATCTTCTAACCTGCGGCCGAGGGGAATGTCAATGCGCCGTGGTGCCGGGTGCTGACCGAGGACAATACCTGGTGCCACCGTCGCGCAGCCGTTGTCGCACATGACCGCACATCAGACACCTGCATACGGACTCAGTCAACGTCAGACACTCAGACGATGGCGGTACCTTTGCCCTGCAAGTGTGAACGCGATAAACCTCACGCATGCGAGTGACGACCTTCTCGCTGATCAGCGTCCTGATCTGCGGCACCAGCGGGTGTTTCTGGAAAACCTCGGTGCCCGTGCCCACGGCACAGCGCATCGTTTTGCATGGGATCGTCGATTTCAACAAGGCGCAGATCCGCCCCGATTCGATCGCGTTACTCGACGAAGCGGCCCTCATGCTGAAGGGTCGCCAGGACCTACGAATCATCGCCGAGGGGCACTCCGATTCCAAGGGTAGCGACGAGTTCAACCAAAAGTTGTCGCTGCGGCGCGCCACTGCGGTGCGTAACTATCTCGTCAGGGTGGGTGTACCGATGGATCGAATCGTGGTCGTCGGCAAGGGAGCAAGCGAGCCGATTGCGAGCAACGCGACACGCGAAGGACGGGCGCAGAATCGGCGGGTCGTGCTCCGGGTCGTTGAAGAGTAGGCGGCGCCCCAGCGCCCATTCCAGCTGCTTGGCCGAGACACTGGGCTCGCCGACGATTCGACGCGACGGTCGACGCTTCGTCAACCAAGCCCAAGCTGTCCGTGCCACCCTCTCTACGCTCGCCGTCCCCCGGGGCACCGCTATAGCTGTAGTAACGGCACAGCCGCCTTGGCGTAGGTGTGCTTCTCCTTCAGCCGCCCGTTCTCGAACTGCAGGATGTCGAGTCCTCGCCAGCCGCGAGTGACGCCGTCGCGTTCGAGCGTGCACAGCCAGCGGATCAGCGCCTTACCAGCTGCGGCATCGACAAAGAGGTCTTCCGTGCGAAAGCGGATAGTGCCGAAGTCGCCGCGGAACTGCGGGACGAAGGCCGCACGGATCGCCGCCGTGCCGCGATTCACGGTACCGTCGAACTCGTCGTAGATCGCATCGTCGGCAAAGAACGCCATGACGCCGTCGAGATCGTCGCGATTAAAGGCATCGGTGAAGCGGATCACCAGGTCGGCAAGGTCTTCGTCATTGACCATCACTCCCCCCAAACAAGACTTTGCACCAAGGATGGCCCCTCGATACGCAGCGCTTCGATACGAAGCCTTCGGCTTCTACTCAGCGCTGCTACTCGGGGAAGCGGTTGTTCTTTTCTCCGCGGTCCCCCAACATCCGTTTGCCCGAGTAGATCTTGAAGCGATCGTATCGAGGGCCGCCCCCAGATTGATGACGCTCTCTACACCGAATCCGGGGCGCGCGCGATCTGCTTCCCTTGCCGAATCGCCGCGCGCGGGCGATAACACGTCGCATGAAGGTCTTCATCAGCGTCGACATGGAAGGCATCTCGGGTTTGGTACGCTGGGCGGACGTCATCACCGCGGGCATCGACTTCGCACGCAACCGGGGGCTGATGACGCTCGATGCCAACGCCGCCATCGAAGGCGCCTTCGACGGCGGCGCCACCGCGGTCGTGGTCGAAGAGAATCACGGCGTCGAGGAATTGTGCGACTTACTGATTGACGAGATCGACGCGCGCTGTACCGTCGTCCGCGGCGCCGGGCGGCCCGCGGCAACCACGATGGCTGCGCTCGATGCCGATGTCGGCGTCGTCTTGCTCGTCGGCCATCACGCGCGCGCCGGCTCGCGTCCGGGCATCATGGCCCACACGGTCTCGTACCAACAGTTCCGCGCCGTCCGCGTCGGCGGCCGCGATTGCGGCGAGTCGGAGATCTTCACCATCCGCGCCGGCGAGCTGAGTGTGCCGGTCGGGCTCATCACCGGTGATCAGGTCGTCTGCGAGCAGTTGCGCCAGCGGGCGCCGTGGGCGGAAGCGGTGCAAGTGAAGCGCGCGTTGTCGAACGTGGCCGGCGAAGTGATCCCTCCGGTGCGCGCGCGGGAACTGATCCGCGCCGGCGCACGCCGCGCGGTCGAACGCGCCCGCGGCGGCGAGTTGCGTCCGTATCGCGACGAACCGGTGCCGTACCCGATTGAAGTCGAACTCCGCGAAGCGATCCCGTCAGCGTTGCGGGACAACCTCGCCCACCTGCCCGAATTCACCATCACCGACGAGCGCACCGTGCGCACCATCGCCGACAACATGGACCTCGGCTTCCGCCGCATCGCCTATCTCGGCTACGGCAATCAACCCGGAATGATTCGGTACTGACCGCGCGTGGTGGCTGTGCATCGAAGCGCCGCGAGCTGATGATCTCGGCGCGGAGCTGCTGAGGCCGATGATGGCCGTCTACTCGACCCGCCCGCGCAGGGCACGTGCTCTGACAGCGAAGCCCACCATCTCTTCCAGAAGCCTGGCTCCATGCACGAGGGATACAAGAACCCCGCCGCGTTAACCAGCTCACTAACCTGGCGGACGTGGGCTGGCACGAGAAGGTCGTGATTGGCGGTCGGGGTCTGAGCGAGTACGTTCCGCGCATTCGTTACACCGTCTCGGCACCCGGCATGAGCTACGGTGGTGTGAGCGCGGCGCTCCCGGAGCGCGAACGCGAAATCCTCGCGCGCGCACTTCGGGCGCGCCCCGCGGGATCTGACCCGCTGAGCATCGTTTGCTACCTCTACCTCGGTCAGCTGCCGGCCCTCTTGTTCGTGGCGGACGTCTGGCAGGAGGCACGTAGCCGCGACCGTCTTCTTCGCGCGAGCGTCGCATGCGCCGACGTGTTGGAGATGCTGAAGGCCGGCTCGTCTGAATAGGGGACCGGAGTCAGGACTAGGGCGACTGATTCCAGTCAGGGCGTTACGCGACGGCGAGTTCGAGCTGGAACCCGAAGATCTCGCTGAGCACGAGATAGAGCGCAAGCACCGCAACGACGAAGCTGGCGAGTGACGCCAGCGCGACACCGGTGAGAATCACCAACGCCAGCAGACCGCCCAGCGCACCGACCGGCCCGGCTAGGCCGGGGAGCGTGACGATCGGCCCCCACAGGCGCAGCACGCGCAACGCGTTGTCGAACCACATCTCGGGCGTGGTGCCGGCGAGCCAGTCGGTGACGGCTTCGATGATCATTGCGGGGCAACGTCGAGCGATTCGTCGGCGGTCGCCGCGGCGGTCGTGGTACCGACCGCTCCAATCGAGATGATCAGCACGCCTTCCTTGTGGCGCGGCCCACCGACCAAGAGGGTAGCGCGATTGCGCAATGTGATGACGGTATCGACGACGGGACGTGTGCCTTGGATCAACATCACACGCATCGAGACGCGTTCGTTCTTGAGGGCCTTTGGCATCACCAGCAGGTAGCGCCCACCCGGAATTTCGAATCCGATTTTACCGCCGGCCGCGACCACCTTCTGATCTTCCTTCACCAGGCGATAGGACGAGTACGGAAACAGCGTCCGTAGTTGCCGGTGAAGCGCCACCAGGCGGGGATCGAACTCTTGGCCCGAATTGCTCGCCAACACCGCGCCGATGTGCACCTCGACGGAATCCGCGGCGTACGAGGGAGTGGGAATCGCAGCGCCCGCGGCGACCGACAGCATCGCCAACAGCGGCGCCCACACGCGCGTCACGGCGGGAATCCTTCGCTGCCGTAGTCGGTGTCGTCGTTCACCCACAGTACGGTCGTATTGGTTTCGGGTTCGTTCAGCACGGCCACGTTCTCGGCGCTGCTGTCGAGCGAATCGATGATGGCCGTGTTGTCGACCGGCAACACTTCCGCAATCTGCGGGGCCTCGCTGGTGACGCTGGTGACGCTGCCGGACGACAGGGAGAACACGATCGCCGCCGTTGCCGCGGCCGCACTCAGCGCGGGGATACCGATCCAACGCGTGACGTCGTGTTCCTCGGACCACAGCCGCAAGCGCTGCGTCCAGGGAACGCGGATCGTCCCAATGCGCCGCTTGACCGCGGGCCACACTTGACTGAGATCCAGTTCGTCGACGCGAGCGCTCAGCGTCGCGGCCACGGCGTCTTGCACGCGTTCAATCTGGCGCAGTTCGCCTTCGCACTCGGCGCATCGGCTGCTGTGGAGCGCGACGGCGCGCATTTGGCGCGCTTCGAGTTCGCCATCGAAGAACAACGGGAGCAATCCGCTGACGTCACGACACGTCATCGCTGCGGCTCCCAGGGGGCGGTCGGACAGGGTGCTCGATGTCGCATGGGCCTCGCCTACAACACGTCTCGGAGTCTGCCTTGGAGCTTCTTGCGCGCGTAGTGCAAGCGGCTCATCACCGTGCCCTTCGAGCACTGCATTACGCGGCTGATCTCATCATACGAGAGGCCCTCGACTTCGCGCAGAAGTATGACGGCTTTGTGATCAGGGGTCAACTCGTTGATCGCTTGCGTGACGCGGTCGCCAACCTCGCGGGAGCGCACGTTGCGATAGGGCTCGAAGGATGGTTCGCTCGGCAAGTTGTCGCCGAGTTCGCCGCCGCCGAGGGTCGGAGTTTCAAGTGCGATCGTCGGGTGACGACGTTCACGCCGCTGGAAGTCGATGCCGAGGTTGACCACGATGCGATACAGCCAGGTGTAGAAGCTGGACTCTCCCTTGAACTTGTTGATGTTCTCGAACGCCTTGATGAAGGTCTCCTGGGTCAACTCCAACGCATCGTCGCGATTGTGGACCATGCCGAGAGCCACCGCGGCCACTTTGCGCTGATAGCGCTCCACCAGTTCGCGAAACGCGTCGGCATCTCCGGCACGACTCGCGCGAACGAGCTCATTGTCGCTACGTTCCACGCGGGCCACCTTTGCTGAGGATAGACGCGTGGCCGCAGCCTGTATTCATATGAGGGGCCGGCGACCGGCTCGCGCTGGGGCTACGCATGTGCCGCGGCCCAATGCTGGCCGCTGCCGATGTCGACGCGCAGCGGGACAGCCAACTTCATCACGCCTTCCATCTCGGTGCGAATCACCCCCTGCGCGCGTTCGAGGTCGCTTTCCGCCACCTCGAACACGAGTTCGTCGTGCACCTGCAGGATCATGGCCGCCCGCAGCCCTTCGGCGCGCAAGCGGTGGTCGAGCGCCACCATGGCCAGCTTGATGATATCGGCAGCCGATCCCTGAATCGGGGTGTTTGTGGCTGTCCGTTCGGCGGCTTGGACCACGGATCGATCGCGGCTGGCGAGATCGGGCAACGCGCGCCGTCGGCCGCACAGCGTGGTCACGTAGCCGCGCGTGCGCGCGGTCTTAACCGTCTCATCGAGATAACGGCGCACGGCGGCGTAGCGGCCGAAGTAGTTATCGATGTAGCGCTGCGCCTCGGCGAGCGGGATCGCCAACTCGTGCGCCACCCGCTGCGGTCCCATGCCGTAGATGATGCCGAAGTTGATCACCTTGGCCGCGCGCCGCATGTCGGGGGTCACCGTTCCGGGTAGCACGCTGAACATCTCGGCCGCGGTCCGCGCATGGATGTCGGCACCGGTGCGGAATGCCTCGATCAGCGCCGGATCTTGCGCCAAGTGCGCCAACACGCGCAACTCGATCTGCGAGTAGTCCGCCGCGACTAGTGCGTAGCCGGGATCGGCGATGAACGCGGCTCGGATACGCCGCCCCTCCTCGCCGCGCGCCGGAATGTTCTGCAAGTTGGGATCGCTCGAGCTGAGCCGGCCGGTGACCGCGACGGTCTGATTGAACGACGTGTGCAACCGTCCCGTCTGCGGGTTAACCGCCGCCGGCAACGCGTCGATGTATGTCGACTTCAGTTTCGACAGCGCGCGGTAGTCCAGGATCTTCGCCGGCACCGGATGGTGTTCGGCAAGGCGCGTCAGGACATCGACGTCGGTCGACAAACCGGTCTTGCCCTTACGCACACCTTTCGTCGAGAGACCGAGCCGCTCGAACAACACCGTCCGCAACTGCGGTGGTGAATTGAGATTGAACTCGCCGCCGGCGAGTTCGTAGATTTCGGCGATCAGGACCGCCAGGCGCTGCTCGAACTCCGCGCTCATCACGCTCAACGCCGCGACATCCACGCGAACGCCGCGTCGCTCCATGTCAAGCAGGACGCGCATGAGCGGCATCTCGATTTCGTGAAACAGCGAGGCCATTTCGAGTCCGTCGAGTCGAGTGCTCAACTCGGCGGCGAGCCGTGGCAACACCGCGACGCCAGCCGCGATGCTCTCGGCATCGTGGCGGAACTCGCCAAGTTTCACGTCGAGAAGGTCCAACGCCAAATCTTCGATTCGATGCGACGCCGACGGATCGATCAAGTACGATGCCACCATCGTATCGAAGCAGCGCCCGCCGACCACCATCGCCGGATCCAGTCGCAACAAATCCTGCTTGAGATCGTGACCGACTTTTTCTACCTCGCGATCGGCAAGCACGCCCGCAAGCGCGGTCCGCAGCGCGGCGGCGGATAGAGCCACCCGCGCGGGGGCGCCGTCGCCAGCATCGAGGACGATGGCTTCCGCCCGTGCTGTCGGGGAGTGGTCGTCGCCCCGCATCATGCCGACGGTCGCGAGACCGATCCGTTTCGTCTGCCCGGCGACCTCGTGCAGTGCCGCGACCTCGGCAGCCGATTCAAGCACTCGCAACGAGACGGTCGAAGGGGCAGCGCTGCTGCTGAGTTCGCGCGCCAGCGACTGAAAGCCGAGCCGCAGAAACAGCTCGCGCAGCCTCGTGGTGTCGGGGCCGTCGTAGCGGAAGTCGTCGAGCGCAGCCTCGACCGGAACATCGCGCCGCACCAGCGCAAGCGAGTGACTCAAGCGAGCGGCGTCGGTACCATCGCGCAGGAGTTGCGCGACCCGCTTCGCGTTGCGGATGCCGCTCTGCTCCACTTCGTCCAGCCGATCGAACAGATCGTCGAGGCTGCCGAACTGCTGGATCAGCGCGGTTGCGGTCTTCTCACCGATCCCTTTGACGCCGGGGATATTGTCGACGCTGTCACCCATCAGGGCCATCACGTCGACGACCTGATGCGGGGCGACGCCGAGGCGTTCGTGCACCGCGGCGACGTCGACCCAGCGGTCGCGCATCGTGTCCCACAAACGCACGTGCGGGCCAACTAGTTGCATGAGATCCTTGTCGGCCGTGATCACGACGCACTCCACATCCGTGCTGAATCGCTCGGTGAGTGTAGCGATGACATCGTCGGCCTCGACGCCTGCGATCAGCAGCGAACACAGGCCCATGGCCGCGACTACTTCGTGGACCAGCGGGATTTGCGCGGCAAGGTCATCGGGCATGCGCGGCCGGTTGGCCTTGTAAGCTTCGAACAGGGCATCGCGAAACGTCTCGCCCGGGGTATCGAACACCACCGCAATGTGCTGCGGGCTGACCTCGCGCAGCAGCTTGAGTACCATCGTGGTGAACCCATAGACCGCGTTGGTGGGCATCCCGTTCGCGCTGGTCAGCGGGGGGAGCGCGAAAAACGCGCGATAGATGTAAGAGCTGCCGTCGATCAGGAACAGTTGCGGCAAGGCGGGGGGCATAGGGACAGAGGCGGGAGTAACAAAAGGCCCCCACCAAGTCCAACCAGCGGCCCGGTACCGCGCCCTCGCAGTTGACAAAACCGGATCGACTGCATAAGAGCGCGGTGCGATTTTTTTCGCGGGACACAATTGAATGTTCCCGCGGCGAGAACGTCTCAACGCGACGAACTATGATCGAAGTCCGCAACCTCACAAAGAGGTATGGTGACATCACCGCGATCGACGACGTGTCATTCGTGGCACAGACTGGCCAGATCCTTGGCTTTCTGGGCCCCAACGGCGCGGGCAAGACGACGACGATGCGCGTCATCACCGGCTTTCTGCCCGCGACCGCGGGTACCGTGAAGGTGGCCGGCTTCGACATCTTCGAACAATCCTACGAAGTGCGGAAGCGGATCGGCTATCTGCCGGAGAACCCGCCGCTCTACTCCGACATGACGGTGACCGGCTATCTGCAGTTCGTCGGACGGATCAAAGGCATCGCCAAGCGCGAGCTGCCCGCGGCGGTCGATCGCGCGCTGCAGGTGTGCGGTCTGACCGAAGTCGCGCGACGCTTGGCGGGTCATCTCTCGAAGGGCTATCGGCAGCGCGTCGGCTTGGCGCAAGCGCTGATTCACAACCCGACGGTGTTGGTGCTCGACGAACCGACCATCGGACTCGATCCCCGACAGATCATCGACATTCGCACGTTGATCCGCGAACTCGCTCGCGACCGCACAGTAATCTTGTCGACGCACATCTTGCCCGAAGTCTCACAGATCTGTGAGAAGGTCGTGATCATCAACCGCGGCCGGATCGTGCTCGAAGACACCATGGAAAACCTGACACGCGGCGCGTCGCTCGAAGAAGTGTTCCTGCGAGCCGTGAGCACCGACACCGCTGCGAGTGCCACGCCCTCCGCGGAGGCGACCGCGTGAAAAATATTCTGACCATCGCCGCCAAGGAGCTGCGCTCGTACTTCGTGTCACCGGTCGCGTACGTGGTGCTGACCGGTTTTCTCCTGCTTGGCGGGTGGTTCTTCTTCAATCTGCTGGCGCGCTTCAACTTCCTGCTCAGCCTCTACACCAGCATGAAGAACCCCGAAGCGGTGACGCGACTCAACCTCAACGACTTCGTCATCGCCCCGTTGCTGCACAATCTCTCGGTGGTGCTGGTGATCCTGGTGCCGGTGATTACCATGCGCAGCTTCGCCGAAGAGAAGCGCAGCGGCACTTACGAGCTGTTGATGACCTCGCCGCTGTCGATCACCGCCATCGTATTCGGAAAGTTCCTCGGCGCCTTTGTGTTCGCGCTGATCATGGTGCTGCTCACCGGCGTCTATCCGCTGATCCTGCTGCTCTACGGCAACCCGGAGATCGGCATCATCGCGTCGGGCTATCTCGGGCTGTTGCTGCTGGCAACCGCGTTCATCTCCGTCGGGCTGCTGACCTCGTCGTTCACCGAGAACCAAATCATCGCCGCCGTCAGTTGTCTGGTCACCCTGCTGTTGCTCTACATCATCTCGTGGCCGGCCGACACATCGGGTGAGGTGATGGGCGCGGTGCTGCGCTACCTCTCGCTGACTGAGCACTTCGGCGAGATGGTCAAAGGCGTGATCGATACCAAGGATGTGACGTACTTCCTCAGCGTGATCGTCCTGTCGCTCTTCCTCGCCCATCGTTCCGTCGAGTCGATCCGCTGGAGATAGTCGTGCGGCGTTCCAACGGACTCCTCGGTCTGATCGGCATCATCCTGCTGTTGTTCGCGGGGGTGGCGGCTTTTCTGACGCGCGGCCGCAGCCCGTTCGACTTGCTCTACATCGGCTCGCACGGGTTGGTCGGGCTGTTCGCCTTGATCGCCTACTTGAGCTCCGGCCTCGATAACCTGCGCGAGTTCGTCGGCGAACGCTCGACCAAGTACGGGGCCAACACCATCGTGTCGTCGCTGCTGTTCATCGTCATCCTCGTCGCGGTGAATTACATCCTGGCGCGCAACCACCACAAATTCGATCTCACCGAGGCGCACGTGTTCAGCTTGTCGCCGCAGTCGATCAGCGTGGTGAAGAATCTGCAGAACGATCTCGCTATTCAAGCCTTCGTTGAAGGCGGCATCAATCCCGAATTGCGAGACTTGCTCACCAGCTATGCGGACCAATCGTCGAAGATCAAGTTCGAAATGATCGATCCCGATCGCCAGCCGGAGCAAGCGGAGAAGTACAAGGTCAGTGCCTACAATACGATCCGACTCGAGTACGGCAACGAGACCACGACGATCTCGCAGCCCAACGAGGAGAACCTCACCAACGCGATCATCAAGGTCACCCGCACGACGCACAAGACCGTGTGCATGATCGAAGGGCACGGCGAACCGGACATCGACAACGCGGAAGATGCCAAGGGCTTCTCCGCGTTGAAGGCCGATCTGGCGAACGAGAACTACGAAGTCACCAAGACGCTGCTGGCAACCATCGACAAGATGCCGGACGACTGCTCCGTGGTCGTAGTGGTCGCCACGGCGCGGCCGTACACCGACCATGAGATCGACGCGATCGGCGCCTACCTCAAGAAGGGTGGCCGCGTACTGTTCATGATTCCCCCGCGCATCAACAATCAGTTCGCCGCGCTGCTCGGCGAATGGGGCCTGAAGCTCGGCAACGATGTCGTTGTCGATCAAGTGGTGCGCTTGTTCCAAGGTCCTGCCCTCGGTCTCGCACCGCTCGCCAACACCTACGCGGCGCATGACATCACCAAGGACTTCAAGCAGCGCACGATCTTCCCGATGGCCCGCTCGGTGCAGATGGACGCCGCCGGCAAAAAGGGTCTCGTGGTCACTGAGCTGGTGAAGACCAGTCCGTCGAGCTGGGCGGAAAGCGACCTCGAAGCCCTGTTCCAGCGCAGCGAGGCCAGCCTCGATCCGGCAACCGATCGCAAAGGCCCCGTGTCCGTCGCCGCTGTGGTCGACGGCAAGCTCAAGGAAATGGGCATCGGCGAGGGTGAATCCCGCGTGGCGGTGTTCGGCAGCGTCGAGTTCGCCGACAACCGCAACATCGAAGGCACGTACTACAATCGCGACCTGTTGCTGAACACGATCGACTGGCTGGTTGGCCAGAGCGACCTGGTCTCCGTGCGCACCAAGACGATCCGCGCCTCGCGCGTCCAGTTCACGCAAGATCAGGGCACCGTGATTTTCTATCTCTCCGTGTTGGTCATCCCCGAACTCCTGCTGATGGCCGGCTTAGTCGTCTGGTGGCGCCGCGAGTAGCGGCCCGCCCACACGGCGCGCGGCCATGCGCTTTCGCACCACGCTGATCCTTCTCCTCGTCGCCGCCGGACTCGGCGCCTACGTGTACTTCGTCGAATTCGAAAAGGCGGCACAGGAAGCGAAGAAGAAGACAGTCTTCGAGTTCAAAGCGGACGATGCCACCGCAGTCAGCCTCACCTATTTCGATCACGCCATTGAGCTGACGAAGAGCGACGCCGGTTGGCGAATCACCAAGCCGATCGACGTGGCAGCCGACGACACCGCGGCCAAAAATCTCGTCACCGCGATCGCCGAGTGCGAACTGAAGAAGGAACTCGAAAATCCCCAGACCGATCTCTCCGTCTACGCCCTCGACAAACCGTTCGTCACCGTCAAGGTCAAGCTGAAGGACAAGGACTTACCCGCCATTCTGGTCGGCAAGAACACTCCCGTCGGTTTTTTCACCTACATCAGCCGCGACGACGACAAGAAGGTTCTGTTGACCAGCTCCGCTTTCCGCTCGGGGATGGACAAGCAGGTCAAGGATCTCCGCGACAAGGCCATCCTCGCGTTCGCCGACGACGACGTGCGCAAAGTCTCGATCGTCAGCGAGCATCAGAATCTCCAACTCGCGAAGAAAGACGACACGTGGACGATCGAGCGGCCCGCCACCTACCCGGCTGATCCGGCGACGATCCGCACCTTGCTCTCGACGTTGAAGTCGATGCGCGCGGTCGATTTTCCGACCGAGAGCGCCGAGGATCTCGCGGCCTACGGCCTCGACACGCCGCGCCTGGTGGTCGCGCTCACGTTGGCGAAGAACGACAGCGAAATCGCCTTGCTCGTCGGCAAGGAGAACGACAAGAAGGAGATCTTCGTCAAGGCGAGCACGCGGCCGACGATCTACACCGTCAGCGAGTGGGTGTTCAAAGATCTCAACAAGGAGCTGAAGGACTTCCGCGACAAGACCGTACTCGCTTTCGACAAGGATGCCGTACGCGCCGTCGACATCAAGCGCGCTGACGGCGCCGTGATCAAGCTCGCGCGTGGCGACGACCAGAAGTGGCGAGTCGACGGTGCCGCTGACGCCAAGCCGTTGGAGACGGCGATCACGCAGTACCTCAGCGACCTACACGACCTGAAGGGTTTCGACATTGTAGCCGACAAGCCCGGTAATCGGGCCGACTTCGGGCTCGAACCACCGCTGCTCTCGATTGCGCTGCGCGGCGCCAACGATGCCGCGCTGGGCGGCGTCCTGATCGGCCGGCGCCAACCGGAACCGAACAAGTCCGAGTACACTGCGATGGCGCAGGGCACCGACACGGTCTTCTTGGTGCGCGACTACGTCTTCACGCGGCTCGACAAGCAGCAGAAAGACTTCATCGAGCAGCCGACACCGGTCACCTCGCCCTCACCCGCTCTCCAAACTCAAGAGCACGAAGAAGACGACGACGAAGGCGAACCGCCCGCCGCTGACGAACACTTCGGGGCTGAAGACTGAAGTCGTGAGTCGTGGCTCGTGACTCGTGAGTCTCACACGAGCAGCGGCTTCAGCGCAACCAGCAGCGCCTCGCATTCTTCATCCGTGCCGACCGTGATGCGTAGGGCATCGCGCAGGTCGGGGGTATCAAAGTAGCGCACCAGCACACCCTGCTCCTTCAGCGCGCGCTGGATGTCACCCATGTTGCGTCCCGGCCGCCGCGCCAGAATGAAATTGGCCTGACTCGGTAACACCTGCAGACCGAGCGCGCGCAGGCGCTCGCTCAGGGCCGCGCGAGTCGTGCGGATACGCGTGACGTTGCGCTGCATCCACGCGAGGTCTTCGAGCGCCGCCGTCGCGGCGACCAAACTCAACCGGCTCAGGTTGTACGAGTCCTTCACCTTGTTCAGCTCTTCAATGACCGCAGCGCTGCCGAACCCAAGCCCGATGCGCATGCCGGCCAGCGAGAACGACTTCGAGAACGTCCGCAGCACGACGACGTTCGGACAGCGTTGCACGAGTGGCAGCGCGGTGGCGTCGGCAAAGTCCACGTACGCTTCGTCCACCACCAACAAGCCGGACAACGCTCGCGCCAACTCTTCGATGACCGCCACCGGGGTCACGGTTCCCGACGGCGCGTTGGGATTGCAGACGAAGGTCACCCGGCCATCGAGCTGACGCAGCGCGGCGACGGGCAGCGTGAAGTCGGCGGGAAACGGCACGTGCGCCGCCTCGGCATCCTGAATGGCGACCAACGTGTCGTAGAGGCTATACGTCGGCATCGGGTACACGACGCGATCGCCGGCGCTGGCGCACGCGCGCACGATTAGCGCGAGCAAATCGTCCGAACCGTTGCCGGCGATGATCTGCTCCGGTGCGAAGCCATAGACCTCACCGGCCTTGCGGCGCAGTTCGGTGGCGACCGGGTCGGGGTAGAGCCGCAGATCGTCGATCACCGCGGCGCGCACCGCCTCGATCACACGCGGCGACGGCGGGTAGGGATTCTCGTTGGTGTTCAACTTCACGTAGCGGCGATCGCGCGGCTGCTCGCCCGGCACGTAGCCGTGCAGCGCGCGAATGCCGGGGCGAACGAACCGCTGGGCGTCTCCTCTCATGGCGGCTCTGTGTACCTATCTTTCCACGCGTCTGCCAGCGTCGCGATTCGACGAGCGGAAAAAGGACTTCACTACAGAGGCACCGAGTCACAGAGAAGGCCACCAAAATGCTCTGAACTAACCCCAATGTGACAACAGATCGGTGGGCAAATCTGGGAGGGCGAGCCTTCCGCCGAGCCGCTGGCGCGGCGATGGTGCGGCGGCTCGGCGGAAGCCTCGCCCTCCCAAAACCTCATTCTCGATGACGTTAGGAATGGCACATTGATGCGTTGCCTGAGCGCGCAACTGGTGCGAGCAAACGTGACCCTAGCGCAATGTTTTGTCACATCAGGCAACCGTTAGGATCGCCTCCCTCATCGACCCTCTCAGCGCCTCCGCGTCTCTGTGGTGATGCTTCTTCTCTCAGACCTGAAACTGTTCGTCGAACAGCGCCTGGTTGCGGCCGTAGATCTGTTGACCGCCGGCGACGTAGAGCACTTCGCCGGTGATGAAGCCGGCTGCCGGTGAGGCGAGGAAGACGACCGCGTACGCAACTTCCTCACGCGTCCCGAAGCGCGGGATGGGCAAGCCTTCGCACATCTTGTCGATCGCGGGATCGTACGTCTGCTTGAACGCTTCGGTTTGAATCGGACCGGGGGCGACGCAGTTGAGACGGATCTTCGGCCCCCATTCGATCGCGAGAGTTTTCGTCAGTTCGAGCACCCCGGCGCGTGCCGCCCCCGTGTGCGCGATGCCGGGAAAGCCGCGGCCGGTGACGGCGGTGATGTTGATGATGCTGCCGCCCTGCCCCGCCAGCATCTGTGCGCCGAACACTTGCGTCATGTTCCACGTGCCGGTCAGGTTGGTTTCGATCACCGCGCTCCAACCTTTCGGCGAGAAGTCGCGAGCGGCTTGTGCGAACTGACCGCCGGCATTGTTGATCAAGATATCGATTGCACCGAAACGCTGCTGCGCCTGCTCCGCGAGCGCCTCGACCGCGGCGCGTTCGCGGATGTTGACGACACAGGTCTCGACGCGGCGGCCCGTCGTTGCGCGAATCTCCGCCGCGGCGGCATCGAGGACCTCGATGCGACGCGCCGCTAGCATCAAGTCCGCACCGGCTTCGGCGAGCGTCTGCGCGATCACACGCCCAAGACCAGTCCCGCCGCCAGTCACCAACGCCACCTGCCCCTTGAGCAGATCGGGCACGAACACCCGCTTCGGGATCGGTGGAGTTTCAACTAAGCCCGCGCGCATTCCTCGCTTACCTCATCCGAACGGTTGGGACGAAGAAAAGAACTCAACGCAAAGTCGCGAAGGCGCAAAGACGCAAGGGGCTCTGAGACATGCACTCTCCTCACAGGAATCTCGCTTTGCGCCTTCGCGTCTTTGCGACTTTGCGTTGAAGCAGTTTCCCATCAGCGATCCGAGTATCCGTCCAGCTTGGCGATGATCTGCAGCATCACTTCATCCGCACCGCCGCCGATGCTGAGCAAGCGGGCGTCGCGCCAGTAGCGCGAGACCAGGAACTCATCCATGTATCCGTAGCCGCCGTGAAACTGCACGCACCAATCGGCGACCTTGCGCGCCAGGCGTCCGGCGACCAGCTTCGCCATCGAGGTCTCGCGCGTCGATTCTTCGCCGGCCACCATCATGCGCACGCAGTGATAGTTCAGCTGCCGCAGCATCTCGATCTCGGTCTGCAACTCGGCGAGCGTGAATTGCACATGCTGCTTCGCCGCCAGCGGCTTGCCAAAAATCTTGCGGTCCTTCGTGTACCGCAGCGTGCGTTCGAGCATCGCCTGCGCCGCCGCGGCGGCAGAGAGCGACGCCACCATGCGTTCCTTTTGGAACTGTTTCATTTGGTAGATGAAGCCCATGCCTTCATCACCGATGCGGTTGGCGACCGGCACGCGGCAGTCTTCGAACAGCAACTCCGCCGTGTCGGACGAGTGATTGCCGACCTTCTCCAACTTCTTGGCGACGCTGAAGCCGGGCGTGGTGGTTGGCACGACGATCAAGCTGAAGCCATGATGGCCGGCCGACGGATCGGTCTTCACCAGCGTGGTGATGTAGTCCGCCTGCGTGCCGTTGGTGATGAAGATCTTGCTGCCGTTGATGACGTAGAAGTCGCCATCGCGGCGCGCGCTGGTTTGGATCGCGAACACGTCCGACCCGGCGCACGGCTCGCTGACGCCGATCGCACCGACCGCTTCGCCTTTGATCGACGGCACCAGCCAACGCTGCTTGAGCTCTTCGCTTCCGAACTCATGCAGTGCGGGCGTACACATGTCCGTCTGCACCATGATGGCCATCGGGATGCCGTTGCACTGACACGAGTACCCCGTGGCTTCGCAGTACGCAGCCGTCCACCAGTAATCGAGCCCCGCCCCGCCATACTTCTCGTCGTAGTTGATGCCGAGCATGCCGAGCTCACCGCAGCGTTTGAAGATCCGATGCGCCGGAAAGATGCGCGCCTTCTCCCACTCATCGACGTGCGGGTTGACCTCGTTCTCGAAGAAATCCCGAATGGTTTTTTGAAACGCTCGCTGCTCCTGGCTGTAGTACTCCATGCGTCGCCTCTGCCTCTTGGCTGACACACTTCCGGCGAGGTGACAAGGCTGCGAAATGGAGACAGGCGCGCTGCCACGACCTGGAAGACAGTTGCGCGGCGAAAGGGGGCCAGCGTCGAGTGTAGCGGCGTGCTTACGGCTCGGCACTTAGCGGGCGCACTGGTCTTTTGAGAGACACAACGAAGATCATGCAAGTCCGTTCGAGCGATGGTTAGGCTCCCGGTTTCCTGGTGCGCGCAGTCTTGGCGCCGCTCTTCTTGCCGCGCTTTGCCCGCCGACCCTTGTAGGTCTCGAAGCGATCACGGAGCACGAACACGTAGTCAAGAATCGCCTCGGAAAAATCTACCAAGTCCTCGGCGTCTTCGTGGCTGATGCGAGCGTTCATGTCGTGGGCGGCGAGATTGCCATCATCCCGTAGCGCGCTTGCCCATTCGAAAAGCCTGTCGTCGATGACGTTCTTCTTGTGCAGTTCCTTGAGACTAGTGGAGAGATTCCGAACCGTCCCGAGGTGATGCGCGCAGATGCCCTCGAGCGTCCGGCGACACATAAGCGCAGTCGCGAGGTAGTGGCCAGATTCTTGACATCGGATGGCCTCCCTGAAGGAGCGTCGGAGTTCATTTGGAATTTGGGAGCTCAGCCGTCGAATCGGAGGATACAGGCGCTTCGGGGAGTCCCACGGTTGTCCTTCTTCTGGGCGCCATTGATAGATGAGCAGCGGCGTCTCGCATGAAGGACATTTGAGGAACGCGTAGCGAACGTCGAACTCGACCTCGTTGTCGAACCCGATGAAGTTAGCCAATTCGTCCGCATTGACGCGCGCCTTGCAGCGAATGCACTCAACGAGCATGGGAGCATCCCTCTTGGCCGAAGGGATCCCGGAAGCCTAACGAGCTTGTAGAAAAACCATTTGGCCGCATGGCCTCCGTCTCGGGAGGCGCTGATCGTGGATTGGGTGAATCATTCGCTGTGGTCGGTCGGTCTGTTTCCGACGTGGCGTCGTGCTTGGCTGCGGATCGTCCGG
>JACOST010000003.1 GCA_016178705.1 Deltaproteobacteria bacterium
ATCATCTTGGCCTGCTTCAGATTGTACGGCTTGTACCGCGCCATCCGCCCCTCCCCATCACCTCAGCCGTCCGAACATCCCCCAGATGCTCGCTGACCCTTGATTTACACCGACCCGCGCAGTTTTTCTACAGCCTCAACGACATCGTTTAGTCCTCCGGTGAGTAATGCGTCGGCCGACATTGACATTGCGCCCTCGCAATGTCGATACAGCGCACACCTCTTGCGGAAAGGATCGCCTCACCCATGAACGATCATCCCAATGCGACGCTGGTGCGCACCATGTTCCAAGCCCTTCGTGACGCCGACGTGGCGACGATTCAGGCGATGATTCCAGTCGACGCGACCTGGCACTTCCCCGGGCGGCACGGCCAACTCGCCGGCGCCCATCGCGGCCGCGACGCGATCTTCGCGTTCCTACTCAAGGTGCAAGCGCTGACGGATCACACCTTCCACCTCAACCTGCTCGACGTGATCGCCAATGACCAGCACGCGGTGGCACTCTTCACCGGCCACGGCACCCGCAACGGCAAGACGCTCGACAATCCCACCTGCTTGCGGATGCGCATCGTCGACGGACAGATCGCCGAGGTGTGGGAATTTGTGTGGGACCTCTACGACGTGGATGACTTCTGGGCCTAGGCGGTGCGCGCACGAACCCGGCCCACGCATCGCCGCTGCCCATCGATCTGCTGCTGCCCGACCTCGTCGCCGGGTTGCGAGCGGGATCGCGTGTCGTGCTGCGCGCCCCGCCGGGCGCAGGCAAGACCACACGCGTGCCGAGCGCGCTGCTCGACGCCGGGCTCGCGGGCAACAAGCAGGTGCTGGTGCTCGAACCGCGCCGCATCGCGGCACGCGCTGCCGCGGAGTTCGTCGCGCACGAGCGCGGTGGCAATGTCGGCGGCGAGATCGGCTACCGCGTGCGCTTCGAGACCCACGGCACGCGCGCAACCCGCGTGTGGTTCCTCACCGAGGGCATCTTCAGCCGGCAACTGGTGCGCGATCCGTTTCTGGAATCGGTCGCCATCGTCGTGCTCGACGAGTTCCATGAGCGCCACCTCCAAGGCGACGTTGCGCTGGCGGTGATCCGCGAACTGCAACAGACCGTACGACCCGATCTCAAATTGGTCGTGATGTCGGCCACGCTCGACACCGAGCGCGTCGCCGCCTATCTCGACAACTGCGGGGTCCTCACCTCCGAGGGCAAGCTGTACCCGGTGCAGGTCGAGTACACCGATCAGCTTGACGACCGCCCCTTGCCCGGCCGCGTTGCCACAGCCCTGCGCCGCGTACTTGCCAGCGCCGACGATCGCGGCGATGTCTTGGTGTTCCTTCCCGGCGCCGCGGAGATTCGCCGCACGGCAACCGCCATCGAGCCGATCGCCACCGCGCACGACTTGGATGTCGTGCCATTGCACGGCGATCTGCCGCTCGATGCGCAGCAACGGGCGCTGCACCGTGGCGCGCGGCGGAAGGTGGTGTTGTCGACCAACGTCGCCGAGACGTCGTTGACGATCGATGGCGTCACGACGGTCATCGACTCGGGCCTGGCGCGGATCAATCGCTTCGATGCACGGCACGGCCTCAATGCATTGCGGGTCGTACCGATCAGCCGTTCGGCGACCGATCAGCGCGCTGGCCGCGCCGGACGGACAGCGCCGGGCCGCTGTCTCCGGCTGTGGACCCAGGCCGAGCACACGGCGCGGCGCGATCACGACGTGCCCGAGGTGTTGCGCCTCGATCTCAGCGCGACGGTGTTGGAGCTGCGCGCGTGGGGGCTGGGCGACTTGCGCAGCTTCGGGTGGCTCGATGCTCCCAGCGTGGCGAGCCTCGCCCGCGCGGAGCAATTGCTCCAACTCCTCGGCGCCGTCGACGACACCGGTGCGCTCACTGAAGTCGGCCGCCGAATGCTCGACTTGTCGGCCCCGCCGCGTCTGGCGCGCATGTTGATCGAAGCCGAACGACGGGGCTGCGCCGACAGAGGAGCGCTGCTCGCCGCGCTCGCATCGGAGCGCGACATTTGTCTCGATCAGCGCGCGTTCGCAGTCGATGGGCTGCGCGCCACGTCGAGCCCGTCGGTTGGCGCATCCGACCTCTTGCTGCGCGCGCAGTTGTTCGACGAGGCGGCACGCAGCCACTTTGACCCACACGTCTGTCATACGCGCGGGCTTGATCTCCGCGGCGTACGCGCCGTCGAACGGGCGCGGCGGCAATTGCGCCAGGCTATCAAGACGGATCACCGCGTCGACCGCGAGGCGGACGAGTCGACGCTGTTGCGCTGCGTGCTGGCGGGGTTTCCCGACCGCGTCGTTCGGCGCCGCGCCGCCAACTCGCCTCGCGGCGTGATGGTGGGAGCAACGGGTATCGTGCTCGCCGACAGCAGCGTCGTCCGCGACGCGGAGTTCTTCGTCGCCATCGAGATCGAAGCGGGTCGACAGGAGCAACGATCGGAATCGCGCGTGCGGCTGGCTAGCGCGGTCGAACCTGAATGGCTGAGCGAGTTGTTCCCCGCCATGGTGCGAACGCATGGCGAGCTGCGGTTCGATGCCGCGCGTGAGTGCGTGGTTGAATGCGTGCAGACGCGCTTTCACGATCTCGTCCTACGCGAGACGACGCGTTTCGACGTCGATCCGGTGGCGGCAGGTGCGGTGCTCGCAGCCGCCGCACAACGCGATCCGGCGGCGGCGGTCGCGCTCGACGACCGCACGCGCGATTGGCTCGCCCGCCTGCGTTTCGTTGCGCACTGGATGCCAGAGTTGCAATTGCCGACCGACAGCGACGCGCTGGTGGCCGACGCGGTGGCCGATCTCTGCGCGGGCCGGCGCAGCTTTGCCGAGCTGCGTCGAGCCGATCTGCTCACCGCGCTGCGGCACCGTCTCACCCGCACCCAGCAACACGGACTCGATCGCGACGCTCCAACCGACTACGTGTTGCCGAGCGGCCGCCACGCCCCCGTGTTCTACGAAGACAACAAACCGCCGGCGGTCGCGGCACGCATTCAGGAACTGTTCGGACTCACTCGTACGCCGCGTCTGGCCGGTGGACGCGTGGCGTTGGTATTCCAACTCCTCGGCCCCAATCAACGCCCGGTGCAGATCACCGACGACTTGGAAAGCTTCTGGCGGCAGACCTATCCCGAGGTGCGCAAGCAATTGCGCGGGCGGCATCCTAAACACGCCTGGCCCGAAGATCCGCTGCACGTACAGCCGACCTCGCGTGTGCGCAGCGCTCGCAAGTAGTCCGCGTGGTTCAGAGCTTAGGGCCCTCGATACGATCGCTACGCGATCTACTCGGGCAAACGGATATTGGACCCCTTTGAAAATCCCCGCAGGGGCGGGGCTGTACGGGCCGCGCTTGCCCGGCCCGGTGGGGGCGCAGCGAGCAGCGCCCCTACAAGAATTCCCGTTTCGTCGTCTTGGAGCGAGCGCAGCTTATGACCACTTCGTGAGGAAAAAAGCGCTTCCCCGAGTAGCCGCAAGTAGAAGCCGAAGGCTTCGTATCGAAGGGCGGCGTATCGAGGGGCCACGTCTGATGCAAAGTCGCCCTCAAGAGCTGAAAAAAACCGGGCGGCCTCCGATGAGGCCGCCCGACAACTCCGAGGTCTGATTGCGACGAGACTCAGCGCGCGACGTTCGCGCGGCGCAACCCGAACGCCGCAACGCCAAACAGGAGCGCAATGCCGAGCAAGAGTCCGGTTCGGTCGAGCGTCGGCGCTGACGTCGGGTTGAGCGAGAAAAACGCCTGTCCGTTTCCAAACCGGGGCGAGCCATCGATGATCGCGAGCCCTTCCGCTTCGTCGAACTCAGCCTGATCGCCGGGCACGCCTGTTTCCTGTCCCTCTTCACCGCTGATGCTGAACGCGTTGCTCAGCGCCACTGCTCCGCCCGTCCCCGTCGCCTTGGCACCGTAAGCCTCTTCCTCGTTCTCGTTGCCGACGTAAAGGAATTGACCGCTGAGTAGCGAGGTGAACGCCGAGCCCTCGTTTTCCGGCCCCCCGTCCCCCGGCAGGTCGAAGATCTTGGTAAAGCTTCCGGGTGTTATGCCGCTCGGACCGGTGGTTGTGAACACTTCGTTGTTCTGGCTCAGAAACAGGTTGGCATTGCCCGGGCCGAACACGATCGTATTGTCACTCATGATGTTGGGGGCGTCACCACCGGTGCTGGCATCCGCCCACACGCTGACGAGACCCGTGCATGGCGCCTCAATAATGCAGATTTTGAACACGAACTCCGAGCCGCTGTCCGACGCGAAGATGCAGGTGCCATCGGTCGTCAGCCGAATGTCCGAGCCGGTCGCCTCGTGACCCGAGCCATCGGCAATCGTGACGACAAAGTTCGGCGCCCCGAGATCACCGTTGGTCGGATTGATCGGCAGGCGCCACAGTTCTTTGCCATCGCTGTTCACCACCGCGTAGAGGAAGTTGCCAAGCACCGCCAGGCCCGTACCTTGCCAATCGGGTTTGAACGTGAACCGCTTGATGTGACCGCTGCCACCATTGGTGTCGACGTGCTGCAGATCGAAGCGGTAGAACGCGAGCCCAGACTCTTCCGCGTTCTCTTCCTGCACATAGGCGAAGTGTCCGTTCGGCGTCACCGCCACCGGGTCGGGATCTCCACTCTCGAAGGTTTGATTGCCTGTCGTCGAATTCGCCAGGGCGATGCCCTGCTTCGGGTTTACGGTGCCATCGTTGAGGATCGGCAGCGCAATGAGATTGCGCCCCTCATCAACAGGCTCACCAAAGCTCTCTTCGTTGACGATCAGCAGCGTCTTACCCGACCAGTTCGGCACGAACAACGGGAACCGAGCCTGGCTCGCCCGTGACAACCCCGTCACGACGAGAAACGATACCACCAGGGTATGCAGGGCCGTGCGAACGATCACGCCCGTCAATGTCGTTGCCTTCGGTACCAACAAAGACTCCAGCCTCATGGTTCTCCTCCTCCTTGAAACGTGGGCCAGACCGTGGCTCAAGCCGGCAAACTTACAGTAGTGTGACTAGACTTCAGCGCGCAATGTTCGCGCGGCGCAACCCGAAGGTCGCAACACCGAACAGGAGCGCGATGCCGAGCAAGAGTCCGGTTCGGTCGAGCGTCGGTGCCGACGTGGGGTTGAGGGAGAAGAATGCCTGTCCGTTGCCGAACCGTGGCGAGCCATCGATAATGGCGAGCCCTTCCGCTTCATCGAACTCGGCGAGATCGCCGGGCACGGCCGTTTCCGCGCCTTCTTCACCACTGATGTCGAACGCGCCGCTCAGGGCCACGGCCCCGCCCGTTCCGGTTACCTTGGCGCCGTAGGCCTCCTCTTCGTCCTCGTTACCCACGTAGAGGAACTGACCACTGAGGAGAGACGTGAACGCGGAACCTTCGTTTTCCGGGCCCTTACCCGGCAGATCGAAGATCTTGGCAAAACTCCCGGGCGTTATGCCGCTCGGGCCAGTAGTAGTGAACACTTCGTTGTTCTGGCTCAGAAACAGGTTGCCGTTACCCGGGCCGAACACGATGGTGTGGTCGCTCATGATATTCGGGGCGTCACCGCCGCTGCCCGCATCCGCCCACAGGCTGACGACGGTGCCGCAGATTTTGAACACAAATTCCGAGCCGTTGTCCGAGGCGAAGATGCACGTACCATCGGTGGTCAATCGAACATCCGAGCCGAACGCCTGGTGGCCCGAGCCATCGTCGATCGTCGCGACAAAGCTCGGTGTCCCGAGATTGCCGTTGCTCGGATTGATCGGCATCCGCCACAGCTCGTCTGTATCGTTGTCCACCACCGCGTAGAGGAAGTTGTCGAGCACCGCCAAGCCTTTACCTTGCCATGACTCATCGAACTGAAATCTCTTGATGTGGCCGCTGCCACCGTTGGTGTCGACGTGCTGCAAGTCGAAACGGTAGAACGCGAGCCCAGGGTCATCGCTGTCCTCTTCTTGCACATAGGCGAAGCGGCCATCCGGCGTCACGGCCACTGGATCGGGGTCTTCCGAGAAAGTTTGATTGCCCTGGGTTGAATTCGCCAGGGCAATGCCCTGCTTCGGGTTCACGGTGCCATCGTTGAGGATCGGCAGCGCAATGAGATTGCGCCCCTCATTGAACTCCAAAGTCTCTTCGTTGACGATCAGGAGCGTCTTCCCCGACCAGTTCGGCACCCACAAGGGGAAGCGGGCGTGACTCGTGCCCGCCAGCCCGGTTACGATCAGGAGCGACACCATCAGGGTTTGCAGTCCGGTGCGAATGATCGCGCCCGCCCATACGGTTGCCTTCGGTGCCGATGAAGATTTGAGTCTCATGGCTCTCCCTCCGCGAAGCTGGGTTAGACCGCTGTGTAAACCCGCAACACGCGGGCAGGGTGCGTTGAGTAGCCGCCAAAGTCAAGCGCAAAGCCCCAGAAATCAGCCGTCGGCCGCGCGTCACGTCCCTTCCACGCTTTCCCTACAGCCCTCTCGCCCGAGGCGCGTTTCAGGCGCGCCGATGGAGTCCGTGTTGCTGCATTCGCCACACCAGCAGCTCGATGCGATCTTGGCCGAAGAACGGCTCGCCTTCGAACACCATGGTCGGCACGCCCCAATGCCCGGCGGCGAGGTGATCGCCCTGGTTCTGTTCGATGACCGCATCGTACCGTTTCGGATCGGCGGCGACCGCCGCATCCATCTCGGTCAAGTTGAGCCCGGCGCGGGCCGCCGCCGCGGCCAGGTGCGGGCCCTCGTGCCAGCCGACCACCGTCCCGTCCCAGATGATCCGCGAGACTTCATCGATGAACGCTAGACCGTGCCCACGCTGAACGGCGTCGATCCCCAGCCGTGTGAGGCGATAGATGTACGGCTGCTCGGCCGCCACCGCGCGGCTGGGAAATTCTTGGACGATCGGATCGGGGCGCGGCCAGCCGTACGGAATACCGAGCGACTCGGCAATGCGCATGGTGTCGCGCAACACGTACGGCGGCCACAAGGGATTGACCCGCTCGAAGAAGTCCGGTTGCCGCACCGCCAGCGGCAGTACCGGCCGCACGCGCAGGTCGAGGTCGTACTCGCGCGCGAGCTGCACCAAGCGGCGCGTGGCCAAGTAGGAATACGGGCTGCGGAAGGACCAGAAGAGATCAACGGTAAGCGTCATGGTCAGCCTCTTCGCGCATCCGGCGCGCTGAATCAAACGAGGCCGCCACCTACTGCGTCCGGCGCACGGCTCCCGTGAGGTGACGCCGCACCAGATCGCGCAGCACTTTGACCGTCGGCGCCAGACCCAGACCGAGATCGCGCAGTTCGCCGTTGGCGATCGCGTCGCAGGTGCGCTCGAGCGTGTAGAGCAACACCGCATCCGCTTCGGGCGAGTGCACCGGTCCATGCGCAGTCTTGCGGAGTTCGGCCAGCATATGGAGTTGGCGCTGGCGTTGCGCGCGATAGAAGCGCCGCACTTCCGGATCCGTCGCCGCGAGCGCGAGCAGACTGCTGCGCAGCCCACGCCAGCGGCGATGATGGTCAAGCACGAGGTCGATGATGCGCGCGGCCACCGTCGCAGCGCGCTTGCCGGCGCCGAGTTCCTGTTCGATCGCGCCCCACTCCGTGCCGACCCACGCCGCATACGCCGCCAACAGGATCGCGCGCTTGTCGGGGAAGTGTTTGTAGAACGTACCCGGCGCGTAACCGGCGGCGCGCGCCAGGCGATTGGAGTCGGTGCCGTGGTAACCGTCGCGGTTGAACACCTCGGCCGCCGCCTCCACCAAGCGGGCGCGCGTGTTCGCAGGATCGCCGCGCAGCGGTCGTTGGGCTGCAACCCGCGAGTCTCGTCGGCCGACCATACCCGGCTGGCTACCATACTGGACAGCGCTCCGCCACTAGTGATATATCTATCATCACCAAGGAGGTTGTCATGCTCGAACGATCGGCCGTCGGTGCCACCCACCCGTGGCATCAGGTGCAGCTCGATGGAGTCTCACTGGCGTACAACGACGAGGGCGACGGGCCAGCGGTGATCTGTCTCCACGCCATCGGTCATGGCGCAGGCGACTTCGCCCGGCTGCGCCAACAACTCCGATCGCGCTATCGTGTCATCGCGCTCGATTGGCCGGGTCAGGGCAACTCGGGCACGGACCACACTCCCGCCAGCGCCGCCCGTTACACCGACCTCCTGATGCGCTTTCTCGATGCGCTGGCGATCGAGCGCGCGGTGCTGCTCGGCAACTCGATCGGCGGCGCCGCGGCCATCCGCTGCGCGGCGGCTCACCCCGAGCGAGTGCGAGCACTGGTCCTGGCGAACCCGGGCGGACTCGATCGCGGCGGCGCGCGCGGCTTCGCCCGGGTCGTCACCGCTCTGATGGCGCGCTTCTTCGCCGCTGGGGCACGCGGCGCGCGCTGGTACCCGCGCGCCTTCGCGGCCTACTACCGCATGGTCCTGTCGGCGCCGGCAGCGGCCGAGCAACGCGCGCGCATCGTCGCCTCTGCGGTCGAGATCGCTGCCATCTTAGCGCAAGCGTGGACGAGCTTCGGCGAACCGGATGCCGACATCCGCGCGCTCGCGCCACAGGTGAGCTGCCCGGTGTTGTTCACTTGGGCCACCGGCGACCGCATCAATCAGCTGAGTCGCTGTCGCGCCGCGATCCAACAGTTTCCAAACGAGCGGCTGGAGACGTTTGCCGGTGGGCACGCCGCGTTTCTCGAAGCGCCCGACGCGTTCGAGTCGTCGCTCACGCGTTTTCTCGCTGAACTCGCGGATAGCGGCGAGTGCGCGCGACCAAATTGAAAAGAAAACGGGCAGCTCGCGCGAGCTGCCCGTTCGTCATGACGATGCTGTCGCGATCGCGCTACACTGAAAACAAGCGCCGACGGCCCAGCGTACCGGCGCCGATGGCGAGCAGGATCGCCGCGCACAACAGCAAGCCCCACGTACTCAGCGTCGGGGCGGCACCGGCCTCGCAGATCTTGAAGATCAAGTTGGTCCCGGAGTCCGACGCCAACAGACATCCGCCCAACGTTGTGAGCCGCGAGCCGCTGCCGTTGGCCACGTTACCGTTGCCATCGTCGATCGCGGTGACGAACCGCAGATCGCTGAGATTGCCCGTGGCGGAGTCCATCGCCATGCTGAAGAGACCGTGGGTGCCGCCACCGATGTTTGCCGTCGCGTACAGTCTCCAGCCCAAGACCGCCAACCCGTCATGGAGCCACTTCTCGACGAAGTCGAACCGCTGCAGGTGGCTGGTCCCGCCGCTTGAATCGACGTTCTGCAGGTCGAAGCGATAGAAGTCCTTGTCCTCATTCGCGTTGCCTTCGTCGTGGACATACGCGAAGCGGGCGTCCGGCGTCACCGCCAAGCTACCCGGGTCCGGCGCGTTGACGAAGGGACCGCTATTCGGTGACGCCAACGCGTACCCGGTCGGATCGACGCTACCGTTCTTACGAATGATCAAGGCCACCAGATTCTGGTCCTCCTCGTTCACGATCAGCAGCGTCTTGCCCGACCAATTGGCATCGACGACGGGAAAGTTCTGACCGTTCACGCTCAGTGGAGTGCCCGAGAACGACGTGGCAAAGAACGGCGTCCTGTTCACGTCGTTGAAGCGCGGTGATCCCGCGATGACCGCGAGACCTTCCGCCTCGTCGAAGTCCGCCGGCTCACCGGTGTCGGCGATATCCGGCGGATTCGTCGTACCGTCGGGGTCGGTAGTACGCGCGGTGCCGAGGCTGATGCCGATCCCGCTGCCGGTAATCGGCACCTGGTAGGCTTCCTCCTCGGACTCGTTACCGACGAAGAGGTACGACATGCCATTGATGTCCGACACGGCCGAGCCTTCGTTGGTACCAGAGTTCGGCAGGGTCTTCACGTGCGTGAATATTCCCGGTATGCCGCCAGACGGACCGGTGGTCGCGAATACGTTGCCGCTCTGACTCAGGAAGAGATTGCCTGCACCGACGGCAATCGTGTGAGAGGTACTGATGCCGGGGCCCTTCTTCGAGTTCGCATTGGCCCAGACGGTCACCTTGAGGTCGACACCAACCGCTCGCACTGTAGCCGGCTGCACCAATCCAATCGCTAGAAAGATGAAGAGTAACGCGCGTCGAGCCGTCTTGCTTCGCATGTCTTCTTCCTCCGTTTCCCTTCTCGTCAGATTCCAGCCGCGAGCGGCATCAGCAGTGCCCAGAGCACCCGCGGCAGAGTACGTTCAGGTTCAGTCCTCGTCAAGGGCAAAGCCAGCAAAGTGCCTTGCTGGCGTCAACGCTGCTGCGTAGGATCGTGGACAGTGGACTCCATCACCGCGAAAATCTACGAAGCCCACGCCGCCGAGTGGACGGCGGCACGCCGGCCGCGGGCGATTGAGGACGGCCGTCTGGCCGCCTTCGCCCGCCGCCTGCGACGCAAGGGGCGGGTCGCCGATCTCGGCTGCGGTCCCGGCTGGTACGCTGAGCACTTGAACGCGCTCGGCTTCCGCGCCGTGGCGCTCGACGCATCGCCGGCGATGTTGGCCGAAGCCGGGTGCCGTGCCCCGGCAATGGCGCGCGTGTGCGCCGATCTGCTGGCACCACCGTTCGCCGATCGCTCGCTCGACGGTGCGTGGGCTTCGGCGTGCTACCAACATCTTCCGCGCCGCGATCTGCCGCTGGCGCTGGCGCGGCTTCAGCTCGCGTTGCGTCCCGGCGCCCCCATCGAACTGACGCTGGCAGATCTGGCGCAGCAACCGACCACCGCCGCCGCGCGGGCGCGCGGCGAGACCGACCGGCGATTGCACGACGATGCGTTCGCCGGCCGGCTGTTCGCGTTTCACAGCGCCGAGCGTGCTCGCGCGTTGCTGACAGGCGCCGGCTTCGATCGCATCAGTATCGAACCGCTGCGCAATACGTTTTGGCTGCGCATCCGTGCGCGCCGCGGCCGCACCCTGCCTGACTTCGTACGGCCGCGACTGCGGCTGCTCGTCTGTGGCTTGAATCCTTCGCTGTACAGCGCCGAGCGCGGCATTCCGTTCGCCCGCCCCGGCAATCGCTTCTGGCCAGCGATGCGCGCGGCGCGACTGATCGTGCACGAGCGCGATCCGCTCGATGCCTTGCGACGCGGCATCGGCATGACCGATCTGGTCAAGCGCGCCACCGTCAGCGCCAGCGAGATCGGTCGCGCCGAGTATCGCGCCGGTGTCGTGCGCATCGAATCGCTGGTGCGGATCTATCGCCCGCGCGCACTCTGCTTCGTCGGCCTCGACGGCTGGCGCGCCGCGGTCGATCGCAACGCTCAATCGGGATGGCTTCGCGGTGGCTTCGGCGGCTGTCCAGCATACCTGATGCCCTCGACATCGGGACGCAATGCGAACGCGCGATTGAATGACCTCGTCCGACACTTGCGGCGCGCCGCGCGGTGCTGACAACTCTGACCAAAATACTTTAACGCAAAGTCGCAAAGGCGCGAAGGCGCAAGGCCAGCATGCCATGAAGAGAACCCATCTCTCCGAGAGTCGCTTCGGTGGCTTGCGCCTCTGCGCCTTTGCGACTTTGCGTTGAGTTCCCTTCTTCGGATTGAGGCTAGACGTCGAGCCCCACCGCGCGCATCAGTTCGAGCGCATTGCTCTTCTCCACCACACCTAACCGCATACGGTAGTCGAACTGCATCTGACCGTTCTCGATGTGATCCTCGAAATGAACATTGATCGCTTGTGCGCCGTCGGCAATCTCCGCCAAAGCGAGGTCGTGCGTCGTCACCAGACCGATGGCGTGATGAGCCAAGAGTCCCTTGACCAACGCCTCCGCGCCGATGCGGCGGTCGTGCGAGTTGGTGCCGTGGAGGATCTCATCGAGCAAGAACAGCAGCGGGCGCGCGCCGGCGGCTAGATCGACGAGCTGGCGCAGCCGCAGGATCTCGGCGTAGAAGCGCGAAGTGCCGGCCTGTAGCGAGTCGTTGATCCGTATCGACGCGCCCACCGCGAGCGACGACAGCGACAGGTGCCGCGCGCGCACCGGCGCACCCATCTGCGCCAGCACAGCGTTGATGCCGACCGCGCGCAGCAGCGTGCTCTTGCCTGACATGTTCGAGCCGCTCACGATCAACGCGCGCACGGCACCGCCGAGGTGAACGTCGTTGCGCACACAGCGCGCTTCCGCGAGCAGCGGGTGACCCAACCCTTCGGCCTCGAAGCGCGGCGCGTCCATCACCAACTCCGGAAACGGATCGCTCGGATGTTCGTAACTGTAACTCGCCAGCGCGCACAGCGCTTCCATTTCGCCGACAACGGCGATCCACTGCGCGATCGCCGGTCCAACGGACGCTCGCCAGGCTTCGATGGCCAACGCACACTGTGTGGCCCACAACAGCAACGCCGACGCTGGCGCGAACAGTTCGTTGTTGCGGGCGTACAGCAAGTCAACCCAGCGACGCAGCCGGGCAATTTGACGCGACGGCTGGACGCCGCCCGTCGCCAGCGCGGCTTGCAGCGCGACCAAGCGCGGCGCGCTGAAGCGCTCGCGCTCGATGCGCGCGAGCAAGTGCGACAACAGCGCGAGATCACGCGCGGGCCGGTCGATTGCGCGCAGCACCGGCAATACGCGGTCGCGCAGCGTCCACCCGAAGAGTGTCTGCGCCAGCAACGCGAGCGCAAACCAGCGCGGACCGAGCGCAGCGAGTCCCCACCCGGCCAGCGTCACCAACGTGCATGACACCAGCGCCAGCGCGCCGACGCGCAGCGCGTGACTCGACAACGACGATGGCGCCGCGCCCCATTTCGCCAGCGCGTCGGGATTCATTCCATCGCGCACATCGCGTCCGAGCACCGCCAATGCCTCGCGCAGATCGAGCAACGGACGCAGCTCCGCGATCGCGGTCTGCCGCGCGCGAATCACGTCGAGATCGGCGGGCGTCCGCAGCCATGCGGCCAACGTCTCCTCACCGGCGCGCGTACGCGCGGTGCACAGCAATTCAAACAGCGAGCCGCGCCCGAACAGATCGAGATCCGCCGCGTAGAGATGTGCGTCGTCGTGAAAGCGCTCGCCGGTTTCGCCGCCGCCCATCCAACGATGCTCCACACGCGCCAGGCCGCGCGCGTAGAACGCAACGATCCGCTGCGCCACTTCACTCGCGCTGCGGACACGATGATGCGCCACGACCAGCCCCACAAACCCCGCGAGCGGAACCAGCAGCCACCATGCCGAACACATCTTTGCACTCAATGCTGCCCATCCGAGCAGCACGGCCACACAGACGATCAGCAACCGCGCGCGAGAGAGTTGGCGATCGCGCTGCGCTTGTCGATCCACGATGGCAAGGTGCACATCGCGCCGCCGGCGGTACTCGCTGTCGGCGGAGATCGAGTCAGGTGCAGCGTCGCTCGTCGCGGTCATGGGTTTACACCCTGACAACGTCCGACGCGGAAAGCAAAACGGATCAGGCGAGACGAAGCAGCCGTGACAAAGCGAACCCGCCGCCGAGATCGCCGAGACCGCAGAGAGATTCGACCCACAGCATCATTGGCGCACTCGCGCCGCGTGTGCTTACGGTGTGAGCACGCCTCGGGAGGTCGCCAGAATGAAGGCCCGCATTGTCCGCATCGGCAACTCGAAGGGGATTCGCATCCCCAAATCTCTCATCGAACAGACCGGGTTGAGCGACGAGGTGACGATTGAGGCAGAGGGAAATCAGCTTGTCATCCGCGCGGCGCGGCAGCCGCGGGCTGGATGGGCGGAGGCGTTTCAGGCGATGGCGGCAACGGGCGATGATCACTTGCTCGACGCGGCGCCCGTCGCAGCTTCCAAATAGGATGAACGCGAGTGGCGGTGAATCGTTTTGAGTGATGTCGATATCGATCGGCTGGTGCGAAGGCTCGGGCGAATTGACAGTCGGGCCGGCGGTACTGTCTTGGCCGTGCTGCAGGAAATGTTTGCGCCGTGAGCGCCAGGCCGAGACCTGATCTGAGCCGCACCTCGAGCGTGCGCCGCTTCGCGACCAGCCGTGTCGGCTTTACGCAGACCGGCGTAACGCGGCTGCGTCTGCGTCACGCTGTCAGTCGAAGGACTTGTCACGTCGGAGCCTTCCAACCGTTTGCGACTCAAGCGTGGCCGGTGTTAGGTTCTGAGTCGTGCAGCGTTTCTCGGCACGCGGAGATCGGCCGATTGCTTGTTCGGCGGGCACGGGTAGGTCCGCCTTCGGGAAGTGACATGGAACGGGTGCCGCCATTCGAGTCCGAGCACTTGACTTCTATCGCGAGGATACTCGCGGATACTGCGGAAGGATTAACCGGCTCGCAGATCGAGCACATGCTGCGGGAGTGCCGGATACCCGACCCCAGCCCCGGCATGACGAAGTGGAAGCGCCTTTACAACGCCTTCGTCGAGTTCCAAAACCAACGCCATTTCGGCAACCATGTTGTCATCTTCATCAACCGCACCATGAAGCCAGTTCAGTACACTGCCGATCCTGGTGGGTTCGAGAGTCGGCGTGATCAGCTGAATGCCGTACTCTCATTTTCTGGCCTGTACGTTGGTGATGACGGCAAGATCCGGTGGGCGCGCAAGGCCACCAATCTCGACGAAGCTTTGGAGAGAGCCGGGCGCCTACACTCTGCCCTGATCAACCGCGGCGTTCACGACGACGTGCTGCACTACTGTAGGGCGGAGCTGCTCCAGGAGAACTATTTCCACGCTGTTTTTGAAGCCACGAAGAGCATCGCCGTCAAGATCCGCACCCTCTCCGGGCTCACCTCTGACGGCGCGGAACTTGCCCAAGGCGCGTTCGGCCAACCCAAGGACGGTAGTCCGTCACTCCTCGCGATCAACGATCTCAGAACCGACACAGACCGCGGTGAGCAGAGGGGGTTCACCAACCTCCTCATCGGTCTCTTTGGCACGGTCAGAAACCCTTTGGCTCACAACCCGAAGGTCGAATGGCCGATGGAGGAGCGGGACGCCCTCGACATATTGACTCTGACCTCTCTGATTCATCGGAAACTCGATCAAGCGCGAAAGCCATGAGAACAGGGCCGGCGGCGACCTTCGTGCTGGAACCGACCACTTCGCAGCGCCGCTCGTCACACGCGTTGGCCGAATCGTGACGCGGGCTGTGCGATGGAGGTGAACTGACGAATGAGCCTAGCGCTGACACCTCAGGGGCTGCTCCATCCCAGGATACTGAAGAATTGCCTGACCCTCTATGCTGACGGTCACTACAAGCACGCGGCGCAGGAGGCAATGACTCAGGTCGAACGGGCCATCAAGGAGAAGACTGGATTTGAGCATCGATACGGTGTGAATCTCGCGACGCGGATCTTTGGCCATGGACATGGGATAAAGTTGCGCGTCCCATTCGGGTCTCGGATGCAGGCAGAAGCCGAGCGGCTATTCGCCGCCGCGTTTTCGTACTATCGGAATTACGCCACCCACGAGGGGGACAATATTGACGAGATGTGCGCTCTTCGGGTGATGGTGTTGGCGACTGAGCTACTCGAACTCGTCGGTGCATCGCTCCTCAGCTCCGCGGACATCGGAGGCGCCCCCGGGCTCGTGTCAGAGGGCGTCTTCGCGTCGGTGACCCAGGTCGCTGAACTTCTGAAGTTCCTGGACGGCCAGCCGCTCCCAGACGACGTGTGCGACGGGTTCTATGAGGACCTCGGAACTCACGGGTTCACAGAGTCACAGCTCCAGTCGCTCCTCGACTGCGGGCTGGTGGAATACCGCAGCGTACCGGTTGATGATCCTACCGGACAGACGGACTCGGTCGGATTCTTCCACCTAACCGCGCTTGGTGAAGAGGTTTCTGATAACCCTGAATCAGCGGTAACAAGCGCGTGAACCTGCCGACCCGTGCCGCAGGTTACGTGCAGCGTTCGGCAGCGACGAAAAGCGCGTCGGAAATTGACTACAACAGCTGAGCATCCACCTACGACGCCTCACGCGAGCGCCGGCGTCGCTTCAGCGATCCTCGAAGCTTTCGGGCCGTCGAAGACGCAGTGGTTGCGTCATCGTTTCTGCTTCCTGACGCGTTGGTTGCCCAAGGCCGAGCCGGCCTAAGACCTTACGCTCTTTGTTCTCTTGCGATCGCGCACCGCACCACGTTAGGAAGCACGCATCGTTCGCACTCACACGTTGATTCGCTCCGCGGATGCGGAGCGTGGGAGGTGATTCATGGCGTTGTATCAGCGCGGGTCGAAAGGTCCTGAGGTTTCGCACATCCAAACTCGGCTCACGGAGTTGCACTTCTACGCCGGACCGATCGACGGCGACTTCGGCGGCGGCACCGAAAGCGCAGTGAAAGGTTTTCAGAAGCAACAGCACCTCGACGTCGATGGCCGCGTCGGTCCCGCCACGTTTGCCGCCCTGTTCGCCGGCGCGGTGATCGCCGCACCGGCGATTGCCAGCGCGCCGATCGAACGGCGCTGCTTGGCGCTCACCGGTTCATTCGAAACCGGGGCGCCGCCGCCCGAGTGCTTCGCGGGTTTGTCGGGCGACTTCGACGGCCAAGGTATCAGCCTCGGTGTGTGTCAGTGGAATTTCGGACAAGGCAGTCTGCAGCCCTTGTTGCTCGCCATGGATCAGGCGCATACCGATGTGGTCGACGCGGTCTTCCACGACCTCGCCGCGGAGCTGCGCCAGGTGTTGCAGACGTCGCACGGCGAACAGCTCGATTGGACGCGCTCGATTCAAGACGCGCATCAGCGTGTCATCGAGCCGTGGCGCGGGTTGTTCAAGGCGCTGTGCCGGCGCGACGAATTCCAAGCGATCCAAGTGAAGGCCGCGCAGAACCTGCTCGATTCCGCGCGCGGTCTGTGTGCAGACTTCGGCGTGCGCTCGCAACGCGCGCTGGCGCTGCTGTTCGACATCAAGGTGCAGAACGGCAGCATCAACTCAGTGGTGCGGACGCAGATCCAGAGCGACATCGCCGCCCTGGCGCCGACTGACGCCGCGGCAGCGGAAGTCGCGCGCTTGCGCATCATCGCCAACCGCCGCGCCGAAGCCGCGAATCCGAAGTGGATCGAGGACGTGCGCACGCGCAAGCTCACCATCGCCAACGGTGAAGGCAACGTGCACGGCCGCGTCTACAACCTCGCCGAGCAGTACGGCATCGGCTTGCAGGCGATTTGAGGCGGCCGGCTGATGCAATCATCGGAGGGCGCACGCCGTGCGCCCCTACAGAACTCCAACCTAACCCCAGGGTAACAATAGATTGCTGGGCGAATCTGGGAGGGCGAGCCTTCCGGCGAGCCGCCGGCGCGGTGATGGTGTGGCGGCTCGGCGGAAGCCTCGCCCTCCCAAAACCTCATTCTCCATGACGTTAGGAATGGCACGTCGAGCCCCTTCCTGACCGCGCAACTGGTGCGGGCAAGTCGTGACCCCAGCGCCCGTATTCTGTCACATCAAGGCCAACTCTGTAGGGGCGCACGGCGTGCGCCCTCTTCAGAACGCGTGCTCGTGCTTGGCACGATGACCTTGCGGCGCGGCGGCGCGGCGCCATAGAATGCGCGACATGAGCGCACCCGACCTCAGTCTCGCCGAGCTGACGAAGTTCGGTATCACGCCCGAAGACGAACGCCCGCATCCGTTCAGCCCCGACTACGAATGGTGGAACGAGTCGGTCTTCTACGATTGGTACGACGCCGGCGGCGCCAACGCCGGGCACTGCCGCATCGGTTGGCATCCGAATCAACAACGCCTGTGGGTGTGGCTCTTCCTTTACAACGGCGCCGAGTGGGTGGCGATCGAGGAGCCGCGGCTGCCGTTCTCCTCGCTCAAGCTGCCGGCGATCGCCTACGACGACGGCTGGGGCTTGAAGTTCTCATACATGGTGAAGGAACCGCTGCGCTCCGGCCGCTTCGAGATCGACGGCTTCGGGCGCGTTATCAGCGGGCCGCGCGCTGGGATGATTCTTCCGGTGTCCGTCGCGCTCGACGTCACCACCGTCGGCGCCGCGCACTCGCACGGGCAGAGCACGGTAGCCGGCCACAAGGCCGAGCAATTCTCGACCAGCCGATTCGAGCAGCCGATCCGCGCGCACGGCGTGTACACGATCGGCGGCGAGCGACGTACGATCGAGTGCCGCGGCGAACGCGATCACTCGTGGGGCCCGCGGCTGTGGAACATGGAGTGGAATTTTCTCGTCCTCAACAACGAGGCGTTCCGGGCGCAATGCGTCATCGTGCGCATTCCCGATGTCTCCGAGATCCGCGTCGGCTACCTCCACCGCGCCACGACGGTGAGCGTCAATCAGGTCGAGTTGGATCTGAGCTTCGACGACGCGAGCCTGCAGCATCCCGTACGCGGGCGCTTTGTGCTGCAAGCCGAAGACGGCGATCGTGTCGCCGGCACCATCGAGCCCATCAGTGGCGCCGAGATCGACATCACGCACACCTTCGTGCCACCGCGCCGCTCGGCGTATCGCCGCACGCTGATCCGCTGCACGACCGACGACGGCCAGCGCGCGCTGGGCTGGCTGGAGTCGAATCGGTTTGTGGATTGAGACTGCGGATTCGCTTCACTGCTGACGGTGGGTTTTACGGAAGGTGCCCCTCGATACGCCGCCCCTCGATTCGAAGCCTTCGGCTCCTACTCGGGGCGGCTACTCGGGGAAGCGGTTGTTTTTTTCTACGGAGCGGCCATGAGCTGCGCTCGCCCGAAGACGACGAAACGGGAATTCTTGTAGAGGCGCTGCTCGCTGCGCCCCGCCGGGCCGGGCAAGCGCGGCCCCGACGGCTTCCCCTGTGAGAATTTTCACGGAGCCCAATACCCGTTTGCCCGAGTAGATCGCGAAGCGATCGTATCGAGGGCTTGCTTGCACCAAGCAGATCCCAACCAAGACGCTACTTCTTGCCGCCCAATTCTTCGAACATCTTGATCTCCGGCCGTCCCGCCAACAGAGTTCCAAGAGCACCAAAGAACTGCTGCATCGGCTCGCTGCCGCCGTGCGCCGCGAACGCGCCTTGGTCGGCGTAGAGCTCGTAGAACAGAAACTCGGTCGGATCGCTGGTCGAGCGGTTGAGGATATACATCAGCGTGCCCGGCTCGTTGGCCTTCACATGCGCAATCATCTTTTCGGCCGCCTGTTGAAACGCCGCCTCGTTGCCCGCTTTCACTTTCAAAGTTGCCACTACGGTCATCATGCGCAAGATCCTCCTGTCGTCTTGTGGCGCAAGTCGCGCGCTCACGTCAACCACCGCTCACTTGAAGCCGCCGAAGACGGCGAAGCGGTAGTGCTTGTACCAACAGTCCACATCGCGAAAGCCCGCGTCCGCGAGCCACTGCGATTGATCGGCGAGCGTAGCGCTGCGATCGGCGCGCATGCGTTCCAACGCGGCGGCGAGGTCGGCGTCGCTGACGCCGTTTGCCTGCGCGCTGCGTAGCCACATCGCTTGATGGCGCGCCTCCGCGGCCGGCGTCGGGCCGAGGGCTTGATCGGCATTGATGAACGCGCCGCCAGCGCGCAGCGCCGCGAAGACGGCGCGAAACAACCGCTGCTTGTCGTCGTGACTGAGGTGATGAATGGCGAGCGCGGAGATGACGAGATCGAACGATCCGGGCAGCGTGGCCCTGCCGAAATCCATTACCACAAATTCCACCGCCGCTGAGCCGGCGAAGCGCGCACGCGCTTGCGCCAGCATCTCTTCGGAGATGTCCGCCAGCGTGACCTGCGCCTGCGGGAAAGCAGCGAGGACGAACGATGACAACAGCCCCGTGCCGGCGCCGAGATCGAGGACGCGGATCGCCGCATCGGGTTGAAACGGAATGGCCTCGATTGCAGTGCGGTAGAAGGCGTCGAAGCCCGGCACCAATTGGCGGCGCGAGCGATCGTAGATCGCCGCGTCGGCGTCGAAGGCATCTTTTGCGTTCATCGTCATGCTTGGGCGTTCATGGTCACGATTTCGCGCGCTTGGTGCCGAAGCGATTCCAGTGCGTGATGTCTTCGATCGCGCGACGGCGGCCGACGGCGAACGGCTTCTGCGGCCGCCCCATCGGAATCAACGCCACCACCTCGTAGCGCTCGGGGATCGCACACAGCGCGCGCACCTCATCTTGGTAGATGCGATACACGGTGGTCAGGGTCGTGCCAATGCCGAGACCGCGCGCGGCGAGCATGAAATTTTCCACGGCTGGATACACCGAGGCGAACGGCGTGCCGACATCGAGCGGCCCCTGCTCGTCCTGCAACGTCATCGAGATGTTGGGCATCAGCACCAACACGAGCGCGGGCGCTTCGCCGAGATGCTCGGCGAGGTGGCCCGAGGCGCGCATCATGCGCTCAGAGCTGGCGCGATGCTCGTCGGAGCGAAACGGCGGCATCGCGCGCGCCAGCGCCGGCTCGTAGCGAGCGTAGGCACGACGATAGACATCGCCCAACGCGCGCTTGGTGCTAGCTTCGGTCACCACCAGGAATTGCCACGGCTGAATGTTGCCGCCGCTCGGCGCCTGAATCGCTGCGCGAATGCAAGTGCGTATCTCCTCGTCCGTCACCGGCTCGGCAGTGAAGCGCCGCACCGCGCGGGTGGTGTTGATGGCTTCGAAAACATCCATGGTGCAAACTCTCTCTCTCCAGCCTCCCTGCTACCCGCACGCCATTCGGAGGGCGACGCATGCGTCGCCCCTACAAGGATACCGGTCGCCGCAATCTCGTTCCGGCGTAGGGGCGATGCATGCATCGCCGTCCGGTGTGCGTGTCGCTGCCTGTCACAGTTGTCCCGTATCCACATCCACGCCGAGAAAAACTCGGCCTGTCAATTCGAACGTCGCGGGCGCGACCATCATGTGTTGGGTGACGACGTGGATGTCGCGGAAGCAGCGCTGCAACGGCGAGGTCGCGTAGACCGAGGTACCGCCCCCGGCGTTGTACATGAGGTCGACGACGTTCGCAGCATTGACGGTGGCGTGAGTCGCGGCGAGCCGCAACAGCGCGCGCTGTTGCACGGCAATCGCGCCCTCGCTGAGTGCGGCCTGCCAGGTCTCGTCGATTGTTCCGAACAGAAACGCGCGTGCCGCCCGCAACGTTGCCTCCGCTTGGGCTACCTGCACCTGCACCAACGCACGATCGGCGAGACGCTTGCGACTGCCGGTCGGCGCTTTGCCGCCTGCCAGCCGAGTCACCTCATCGATGGCGTTGCGCGCCACACCGAGCGCCACACCGGCAATGCCGAGCGCGAGCATGCCGAACACGGGGAACGCATAGAGCGGTCCGGAGTGACGCGGTCGGTCCGTCATCAACGAGACCGAGCGCGCCGCCGGCACGAAGCGGTCCGCCACCTGCATGTCGTGGCTGCCGGTTCCGCGCAGACCCGAGACCGTCCACGTGTCGAGGATCTCGACCTCGGCGGCCGGCAGCAACATCATGCGCGAGTCAGGCAATTCGTTTGGGAGCAATCGCGGCGCGCCGTTCTCGATCACCACGCAGCCGCCCATCAACCAGTCGCAGTGCTGGCAGCCGCTGGCGAATGGCCAGCGACCGCTGACGCGATAGCCGCCGTCGACTACGATCGCTTTACCGAAGGGCGCGAACACGCCGCCAATGACGGCGCGCGGTGGACCATGGATTTCGCGCGCCGCATCGGCCGGCAGATAGCCGCTCACCAGGCCGCTGGTGGCGCCGATCATCAGACACCAGCCGGCGGAGCCATCGGCGTAGGCCAGTTCTTCGATGGCCCGCACCATTGTCGCCGCTTCGACCTCTCCTCCACCGAAGCGCCTGGGAACGCACATGCGGAACAGGCCGGCATCGGCCATCGCTCCGACGAGTTCGAGCGGCAAGCGGCGATCTCGTTCGATTTGGTCGGCGCGCGTGCGAATGCCGTCGGCAAGCGCGCGCGCCGCATCGATCAATTGCGTGGTCTGCTCGGGCACGGGCGGCGTTGTAGCCAATTCGTTTCCGAATGGGTAGCGGCGCTGGACGCCTGAGCGGTTCCGCAGTATGTCCCGCTGGCAAATTGTGGCGGGAGGAACCATGTTCAAACGTGTTGCGTGGATCGTCGGACTCGTTTTGTTGTTCAACGGCTCGGCCCGCAGTGCCGACGAACCGAGCAAAGCAACTCCCGGCCACCCGCCGGCGTTCGGCGCTCAGCAACACGAGTGGGCCGAGCGATTTCAGAAATCGCTGCAGCAGCGGGCACCGGGCCCCACCTCGGGTAAGCCAGCGGGCGGTGCATGCCCCGGCCCCGATTCCTGCGAGCTCAAGTTTACTCCGCCGGAAAATGAAGTGTTGGTGCTGACCGCAGTGTGGGCCGCGACCAAGCTGCAATGCGATGACGCGACCGCGGCATCGCCACGGGGCGGCGCGCCGATCGCGCCCGGTTGGCGGTGCGAACATCGGTTGCTCGTTGAGGGTCCCGGGGCCGGCTGGACCGGTTTTACCACCGCCAAGTAGCCTTTGCCCTTGACGGCGCCCGCGATCAATGAGACCAAATGACCTGCATGCAAGGCGGCCGTTGGCCGGCCGGGGGAGGGTTTAACGTGAGCATCCACGATAGACAAAAGCGCGTTTGCCTTTGGCTTCGCACAATCGGCGTGAGCGTGATTCTCCTCGGCGTCGGGACATTGCGTCCACCGACTGCATCAGCGGCGGTGTTCAACGTCGATCGTTTCGACGACCCCAGCCCGGTAGCGATGGCCTGTACGGCCGCGGCCAACAACTGCAGCCTGCGCGGTGCGATCGCGAAGGCCAACGGCAACGGTCTCACCGACACCATCAACGTGCCGGCAGGCATCTACACATTGGACTTCGCAACCTTTGACGAGTTGACGATATCGAGCGACCTGACGATTCAAGGGGCGGGCGCGGGCACCTGCGACGGCACCGACACCTGCATTCAGGCGAGCAGCAGCGAGCCAGGAGATATCGGCGCCGCCGACAACGGCGTCTTCCTCGTCACCGCCGGCATGGTCACGATCCGCGGCGTCACCATTCGACATGGCGTTGGGCGCTTTCCAATGAGTTTCCCGCTCGCCGGCGGGGTCACGGTTGAAGCCGGCGCGACGCTCGATCTGCGCGACAGCACGATCACGTTAAACCGAGCCGAATTTGGCGCCGGGGTGGTGAACTTCGGCACGACCACGGTTCGCGACACCCAGGTGATCGGAAACCCCCCGCCGGCCAGCTTTCCAAGCGGCCTGGCGCTGTGCGGCGGCGGACTCGCGAATTTCGGATCGTTGACGCTCATCGACTCGCTCGTGGGCGGCAATGCCGCCGCGTTTGGCGGCGGCATCTGCAACCTGTCCGTACCCGGCGGCGGCGACGCCGCGCTCATGCTCACCAACACCGAAGTGGTCGAGAACCTCGCCGTCTTCGGCGGTGGGATCTACAACGATGTCGGCGATCTCTTCTTCTCGTTTACGAGCAACGCCGAGTCGGCACCGGGAATCGCGCCGGTCCTTGGCGCCGCCACGGTGACAACGAATGGCCACACCGCCATCGGCGGGAATCTCGCCCTTTATGACGGCGGGGGCGTGGTCAATACGCGCTTCCCCTTCTTCGACCCGACGGCGGACCCAATCCCGGGTGACGCCACCGCCACGTTCACAGAGAGCCTCATCGTGGAAAACACCGCCGCGTGCGGTGGCGGTGGCGTGTTCAACGACGGCCTCATCATTCCAGTGTTCGCCGAGGAAAACCTGCTCTTCCAGCTTGTTGAGTTTATCATCTTCAACGGACCGCACGGCTGCGGAGTTCCGGTCGGTGCCGACTCCACTAGCGCCGCGGATGGAATCCCAACCTTCGACCATCCGCCAACGCTGACGACCACACGTTCCGACGTCCTCGGCAACGTGGCCATCTTCGGTAGCGGGGTCGCGAACACCGGGGGGCAGGCGAGCCTGTCCGACGGCACGATCAACCAGAACGGCTTCACGCCCCCCTGTCTCTCGATCGGCTCCACCGTGTGCGCGCAATCGTTACCGCTCATTATGATGGTGATCCCAGAGTTCGGCGGCGGCATCTACAACACGGCAGGCGACCTCACGGTCGATCGCTGCACGGTCGACAGCAACATTGTGGAACTCGCCGGCGGCGGCATCCTCAATGACGCGGGATTTCTTCTTTCCGAGGTGTTCTTCCCGATTCCACCCAACTTGTTGCCGCCCGCAACCTTGACGCTGACGAACAGCACGATCAGCCGCAACCAAGCTGATGCCGGCGCCGGCCTGGAGAATTTCGCCGCCAGCACGACCGCCACCAACAGCACCTTTTCCGGCAATGTCGCGCAATTCGACGGGGGCGGGATCGAAAACGATGCGCTCGGCGAGGTGGTGCTCAACAACGTGACGATCACCAACAACACCGCCGGCGACGGCGGGAGTTCCGGCAACGGCGGCGGGATCTTCGAGACGTCGGGCGATGACACCATCGTCGTGAAGAACAGCATCATCGCCGGCAACATCGACGCCGTCGGCGACGACGGCAGCACGCCGGATTGTGCGAACCCGAACGGCACCGTGATGTCATTGGGTTACAACCTCATCGGCGACGCCACCGGCTGCCCGAGTACCTTTACCGAGACCGGCGATCAGGCCGGCGATTCCACCACCCCGATCGACCCACGCCTGGCCAAGCTCGCCAACAACGGCGGACCGACCAAGACGCATCGGCCGCTCAGCAACAGTCCAGCGTCCCTGGCCATCGACGGCGTCGGCATGGACGCGTGCAAGGACAAGAACGGCGACCCGATCACCACCGATCAGCGCGGCTACGCGCGGCCGCAGCGCAACAGTTGCGACATCGGCGCCTACGAAGTCGGCTGCGGCGACGGCGTCGTCGATGACGGCGAAGAGTGCGACGACGGCAACACCACCGACGGCGACTGTTGCTCATCGACCTGCCAAGCCGAGGTGCCCGGTTCGCCGTACGACACCGACGGCGACGGGGTGTGCGACGGCTTCGAATCCCCCAGCGGCACCGACGACGATCCCATGACCGCCTCGTATCAACCCCCCGGGGGCCCGCTCCTCGTCCAACTCAAGCTGGTGAGCGGCTGCGACCGCATCCTCAATTTCCATTTCCTGCACGAGAGCGACTTGCCCGTGCAGGATCCTGTCCTGCAATTCCCGTTCGGTCTGGTCAGTTTCAAACTCTGCAGCGACAGCAACCCCCGCGACAACGACCCCTGCGACGGCACGTGTACTCAGGCCACGGTCAAGATCACCTTCCCCAACGCCAATCTCACGCAGCCGGGATTCGTCTATCGGAAGTTCGACCCGACGACGAACATGTACTTCAATCCGCACGGCGTGACGTTGAATGGAAACATGGCGACCTTCACCCTCACCGATGGCGGGGTGAACGATACCGATCACAAGATCAACGGCATGATCACCGACCCGAGCGGCCCCGGCACCGCCGGAACGGGGCCGAGGCGCGATACCGCCCCGGTGCTGTCCCCCTCTGGGCTCGGGTTGGCTGCGCTGGCCTTGCTGGGCCTCGCTGTCTTCCAATTGCGGCGACGGCGTCCCATCCAATAGCTCGCCTGACAGCGGCGCACGGCAACAGCCGGTGCGCCGCTGTCGGGCGGTGGCGCAGATTGAAACGTCTCGCTCCCGGTCGTGTCAAAGTGACAATTTTGCGTGGTGATTGCTCGGCAAATGGCCGCTGCCGCCTCCGACTTTCGTGCGTCGAGGTCATGGCGAGTGCCTTGCAAGGAATCTCCTCGATCGACGAGGGAGATCTGCATCGATGTCGACGAAGTTCACGGTTCGCTTTTGGGGAGTTCGCGGCAGCATCGCGACCGGCGGCCCCCAATACGCCGAGGTCGGCGGTAACACCACCTGTGTCGAGGTACGGGCGGGTAACGAACTGATCATCCTCGATGCCGGGACCGGATTGTTCCCGCTTGGACAGACTCTAACCGGCGCGGTGCGGGCGAGCTTCCTGTTCAGCCACTTCCACTGGGATCACATCCAAGGTTTGCCCCTGTTCCGGCCGGCCTACCAGGCGGGTAACGAATTCACCCTCTTCGGCCAAGCTGCCGACGCGGCGGAGCTGGAAGGTGTGTTCGTCCGCCAGATGCAACCGCCCAATTTTCCCGTGCCGATGCACGCGCTGGGCGCCCAGTTTGCGTTCAAGGCGTTGGCCGCCGGCGATGAGTTCCACATTGGTCCCGCGCGCATCCGCACCACCCTGCTGCATCATCCGCAATCGTGCCTTGGCTACCGGATCAGCGTCGGCGCCTTCAGCGTCGTGTTCGCCACCGACACCGAGCCGCGCGAAGCCGGCGCGTTCGACCCGGCCGTGCTCGACCTCGCACGCGACGCTGACTTGCTCATTCACGATGGCCAGTACACCACCGATGAGTACAACGGACATCGCGGGCCGTGCCGCAAGGGCTGGGGACATTCGACGTACGAAGTCGCCTGCCGCGTCGCGCGCTGGGCCGGGGTGAAGCAGCTTGCTCTTTTCCACCACGACCCCGGCCACGACGACGCGTTCGTCGAGCAGATCGGCGAGGCCGCCTGCGAACTGTTTCCCAACACGATCATCGCGCGGGAGGGAACGACCCTGGACGTGACCCACCTCGACGCTGGCTACGCCGAGGAGTCGCGAACCAGCCGCCGCATTCCCCAAGCGCTGGCGTCGGTCGGCTGACGTTGATGGCACTCATCGAGGAACACCAATGACGTGGCAACAAGCTGACTTCGTGGCTGCGGCGATCGAGATCGCGACCATGGCGATAATCGTCTCAGGCACCACATCAATTGTGCTGCGAAGCCTCGTGGGCTTGCGACGACGCTCGCAAAAATCGAAGTAGCTACCGATCGCGTGGCGGGCTTGAAACTCGCCGCGGACCCGCATATGGCTTGGCGCCATGCCTAACATACGCGCCAACGGTATCACCATCGAATACGAAACCTTCGGTAAGGCCAACGCCGCTCCGCTGCTGCTCATCATGGGCCTCGGTGCCCAGATGATTCTCTGGGACGAAGACTTCTGCGAACAGCTCGCGGCGCGCGGCCATCGCGTGATCCGCTTCGACAACCGCGACATCGGCCTGTCGACGAAGTTCGATGAGGCCGGTATACCGAACGTCATGACCGCGATGGCTTCACTGATGCAACGCAAACCCATCGACGCGCCGTACACGTTGTCGGACATGGCGGCGGACGCGGCCGGCTTACTCGATGCGTTGCAGATCGAGTCGGCGCATGTCGTTGGGGCCTCGATGGGTGGGATGATCGCGCAGACCGTCGCCATCGAGCATCCCAAACGCGTCCGCACGCTCACTTCAATCATGTCGACCACCGGGAACCCCGACCTGCCGCCGGCGAAACCGGAGGCGATGCTGGCACTCATGACACCGCCGCCCGCCGATCGCGCCGGCAACATCGAGCGCACCGTCGCCGTGTTCCGCACCATCGGCAGCCCGGGATTTCCGTTCGAGGAAGAACGCTTCCGCGAGCGCTCGGCGCGCTCCTACGATCGCTGCTTCAATCCCGCCGGCGCGGCGCGTCAACTGGTGGCCATCCTGGCATCGGGCAGTCGCAAGGACCGGCTCAAGTCAGTGACCGCACCCACCCTCGTGATCCACGGAGTCGACGATCCCCTGGTGCCCTTGGCGGGTGGACTCGACACTGTGGAATCAATCCCCGGCGCCGAGATCCTCACCATCGAAGGCATGGGGCACGACCTGCCCCGCCCCGCGTGGCCCCGCATCATCGATGCGATCTGCGGCCTCACCGCCCGCGGGTGATGCTCGGTGATGCAGCCGAGATTCCCTCTCCCAGAGGGAGCTTTGTGCGAAGAGGTTGCCCCCTCGATACGCCGCCCTTCGATACGAAGCCTTCGGCTTCTACTCAGTGCGACTACTCGGGGAAACGGGGCTTTTGGACAACCCAACGTCCGTCTGCCCGAGTAGATCGCGAAGCGATCGTATCGAGGGCCTACTTGTTCAAAGCTCTCCAGGCCGGTGGCGGAACGGACGCTCGATCGACATGCGGCGACACGCCCCCGCGAGACACCACACTAGAGAATTGATCGGGTCAGTCGTTCATGCGGTACGCGCCCTTCAGCGCGTACACGTGCTCCGTCCACACATGCTGGTAGCGGGTCGCGTCGACCGCCGGTTTGCGAATCATCCGCAGGCAATGCGCCATCTGCGCCGGCGTCGCCGACGGCTTGCTGTAGAGTTGCAGCGCGTAGCGTGAGTAGTCGCGCACGAAGACGTCGAAGATCTGATCCACCAGCGCATCGTCGATGGCATAGATGCGGGCGTTCTCCAGCACCAATTGGGCGTAGACGATCAACGCGAAGATCTCCCCGATCGCGAACAGAAAATCAATGTCGCGGCTCTGCTCCTGATCCGGCGGTGCGTGTGTCAGCAACTCTTTGAAGACTTCGATCTGCTCGCGCAGCAGCGTGACGTTGGGCAACGCGTAACGCTCGAAGGCGGCGTTGTAGTCGTGGAAGCGCACGCTGCCCAATCCCCGCGTCGGTCCCTGGTCGAACAAGAAGCCGTCGTTGGCCGCATCGCTGCGCTTCGGCACCTCGGGATACTCGGCCGGGTTGAGGAAGTAGTTCGGCATGAACTTGAGAATGAGGGCGACATTGACGTGCACGGTTCCTTCGAGCTTTGGGAGCCCACGGATGTCACGCGCCGCCATCTCGAAGTACGTGTCCTTCTCGAATCCCTTGGCAGCGATCACGTCCCACAGATGATTGATCACGTCCTCGCCCTGCGTCGTCACCTTCATCTTCACCACCGGATTGTAGAGCAGGTAGCGGCGATCCTGCGCTGAGGCCGAGCGCATGTAGTCGGCGGCGCGCAGCGCGACGAGCTTCATCGCGACCAGGCGCGCATACGCATCGGTGAAGTTCTGGCGCACGTGCGGGAAGTCGGTGACCGACATGTTGTAGAGCCGGCGGGCGGCGGCATGATCGATGGCTTCGTAGAACGCATGGGTACAGATGCCGATCGAAGCCCAGCCGAGGTTGAACTTGCCGATGTTGACGGTGTTGAGCGACGCGTTCCACGCCTCGTCGCCCTTGGAGAGAATGTCGCCCTCGCTGATCGGATAGTCGTGCAGCGCGTACTCGGAGACGTACGACTGGCTGTTCACGACGTTCTGGACGCACTCGTACTGCGGATGCTGCGAATCGACCGCGAAGAAGACGTAGAGGTCGGAGTCGGCGATCTTGCCGAACGTGGAGACCATCGCCGCCGCGTTGCCGTTGCCGATGTAGTACTTGCGCCCGCTAGCCGTGTAGGTACCTTCGCCACACGGCACCAATTTCATTTCGGAGGAATACAGATCGGCACCGTGAGCCTTCTCCGAGAGACCGAACGCGAAGATCCCTCCCTCGCGCAATAGCTGGGCGGCTTTGCGTTTGAGCGCTTCGTTCTTGCTCATCCAGATCGGTCCGAGACCGAGGATCGACACTTGCCACGTGTACCAATACGCGAGTCCATAGAAGCCAAGGATCTCGTTGAACTCGCAGATGCGCCACGTGTCCCAGCGCGCGTCGGCGTCGCCGTAATCGGCCGGCGTCAGCAGGGTCGCGAAGATTTTTTCCTGCTTCACGAACTCCAGAAAGTCGGCGTACCAGACCCGCTCGCAGTCGTCGTGCTTGAGCTGCCGCTTGCCCTTGCGCTCGAAGAAGTCGATGGTCTTGCGCATGATCGCGCGCGAGCGGTCATCCGGATACTCGCGATCGTGGTGTTTCGGGTTCAACAAGATCATGGCGGGCTCCTTCGCGGGCTGACAGCTCTGCCGCTGGGTCTATACCCGCGGCGCGCAGCGGTCCAGGTTGAGTGTGCTTTGCTCGCCGCTTGGCAAAGAACGGCACGTTTGCGGTATGAGGGCGGCGTGCGGTCGGCCAGCAGCGTGCGCTTCGGATGCTTTCGTCTCGATCTTGCCAATGAGTGCTTGTGGCGGGACGGGGACTCGATCGCGTTGACGCCCAAAGCCTTCGCGGTCTTGGCGCTCCTCGCGGATCATCCGGATCAGTTGGTCACCAAGAACGAGCTGCTCGATCGTGTGTGGCCGAACACGTTCGTGTCGGAAGCGGTGCTCAAGGTCATCATCTCTGAGCTCAGGAAAGTTCTCGGTGATGACGCGAGAGAGCCGCGCTTCATCGCGACGGCGCACCGGCGCGGCTATCGCTTCGTCGCCACGGTCGAGGCGGACTCATCCGCGCCGCTCGCAACGACGCCGACACCTTCGTCGCTGCGTCTAGTCGGGCGCGATGACGAGATGAAGCGTCTCAACGAGACGTACGCGCGCGCCTGCGGCGGCGAACGGCAGATGGTATTCATCACCGGCGAAGGCGGGATCGGCAAAAGCGCGCTCGTGGATGCGTTTGAGGCGACGCTGCCGAGCGCGGGTGTGCAGCGGGTGCGCGGCCAATGCCTCGAACATCACGGCAGCGGCGAAGCGTACTTGCCGATTCTCGAAGCTGTGGCGCAACTCTGCCGCGGGGAACAGGGTCCCAACGTCATCGAGTTGCTACGGCGCCACGCGCCGAGTTGGTTGGCACAACTGCCCTGGTTGCTCGACGAGAAGGATCGCGTGACCGCGCCGGGCTACATCGCCACGAACTCGCGCGAAAGTATGCAGCGCGAAATGGCGGACGCGCTGGAAGTCTACACCACGGCGCAGCCGCTGGTATTGATTCTGGAGGACCTGCACTGGAGCGACGCGTCGACAGTCGATCTGCTGTCGCGCGTCGCGCACCGGCGCGCGCCCGCTCGGCTGCTCATCGTGGCGACGTTCCGGCCCGTCGATCTCATCCTCAGCCAGCATCCGTTGAAAGCGCTCAAGCAACGACTCGACCAGCAACACCTGTGCACGGAACTGCGCTTGCCCTATCTGGGCGCGGCCGACGTGGGACGCTACATCGAAGTGCGCCTGCCGGGTCGCGCCGTTCCGGATGGGCTCGTGGACACCATTGTCGAGCGCACCGGCGGCAACGCGCTCTTCGTCGTCAATCTGGTGGACGACCTTCTCGCGCGAGGCTGGTTGGTTGCCGATGCGCAGGCGCTGCGCTTGAGCGTGCCGCTGGAACGCATCCACGCCGAGGTGCCTGAGGGTGTGCGGCAGATGATCGATGCGCAGATCGATCGTCTACCGGCACCCCACGCGGCGCAATTCGAAGCCGCCAGCGTCGTGGGCGAGGAGTTCTCGACGGCTGCCGTCGCCGCGGCGGTCGGGCAACCGTTGGCAGAGGTCGAGCGGTTCTGCGAACTGCTGCAGCAGCAGTCGCCGTACCTGCACACGCTCGGCGTCACCACCGTCGACACGGGAGAGGTGTGCGGACGGTATCGCTTTTCGCACGCGCTGTACCGCGACGTATTCTACCAGCGCATTGGCGGCTCACGTCGCGTCGTGTTGCACCGGCGGATCGGCGACTGGCTCGAAGCGCAGCATGGAAGCCCCGCGGAACTGGCGCGGCACTTCGTCGCAGCAGTCGACTCCGGCTGCGCTGATAAGGCGGTGAACTACTCGCGCCGCGCGGCCGAGCGTGCGGTCGAGTTGTTCGCCTATGCGGAGGCGGCCGGTCACTACCAGACGGCGCTGGATGTTCTCGCGTCGGCCGATGCCGGCGCATCTCATCGCGAGGAAGCCTGTCGCCTGCGCATCGCGCTCGGCGAAAGCCTCGAGCGCAACGGCACCGTCGCGCTCGCCGGGGAGGCTTTCACGCGCGCGGCCGAGTTGGCGCGCGAGATCGATTCGTCCGAGTTGTTCGCCAAAGCGGCGCTGGGTCGCGGGCGCGGTCATCATCCCGTCAGCGCCGTGGACCCCGATCTCGTCGCGCTGCTTGAAGAGGCGCTGCAGCGCATCGGACCGCAGCCCGGCGCCCTGCGCGCCTGCTTGCTGGCCCGGCTCGACACAGCCTTGTCGCCGATCCCCGGTGCGCATGAACGGCGCGAGCCGATGGCGCGCGAGGCCTTGGCCTATGCGCGTCAGAGCGACGATCCGGAAACACTGTTGTTGGTGCTCCAGTACACGCGCTGGGCTTTCAACGGGCGCGAGTCGCCGGAAGAATTGCGCGAGTCGGCTGAGCGCTTGGGCCGACTCGCGGCAGCGGTGCCGAATAGCGAGCAGGCGCTCCAGTTCTTGCTGCTGCGCCTCACCCAACTCCATGAGCTCGGCGATACTGCCACTGCTTCCGCCAACCTCACGCGCCTCCGCGAATCAGCCGACGCCGCGGGGATCGTGTGGTTTCAGTGGTTCGCGCAGCGCCTGGTCGCGTATCGCGCACTGGAAGAAGGGCGCTTCGCCGACGCCGAGCGGTGTATGGAGGAAGCGCTGACCCTCGGCCAGCGGAGCGATCATCCCAACGTGCTGCCGGTCTACGGGGCGCAACGCATCTGCCTGCACTTGCAACGCGGCTGGTTCGCCGAGATCGAGCCGCAGTTGACGGCGATGAGCAAGCGCCGGCCCGAGCAGTTCACGACGCGCGCCGCGCTGGCGTACGCACGCGCGCAACTCGGCGACGCGGCGGGAGCGCGGCGCGAGTTCGAAGCATTGGTCGCCGATGACTTCGCCCACATTCCGCGCGACTCATTGTGGCTGATGGTGCTCGCTCGTCTAACAGAAGTGTGCGTCGAACTCCGTGACGCACCGCGCGCCAGCACGTTGCACGAACTCTTCGCACCATACGCCGAGCGCGTGATCGGCGCCGGCGCGGGCTTCGCTTCGGTCGGGCACGGCAGCCGCTACCTGGCGCTGCTGGCGCACACCTGCGGCCGCTGGGATGAAGCGGCGGCGCAGTTCGCGCGCGCCATCGAAATACACGAGCGCATGGGCGCACAGCCGTGGCTCGCGCAAGGCCTGTACGAGTACGGCCGCCTGCTGCGCGAACAGCCTCTCAAGGGTACGGCGCGCGCCGCGGCGCGGCGGCGCGCCGCAACGCTGTTGAGCCGCGCCCACGAGCTGGCAGCGCAGCTCGACATGCGCGGGCTTGACGCCGCCCTGCGGCGGCTCAACGCGTGACGCGCCGCCGCACAGCCATGACCGCGAGGCCGCGGTGAGCAGTTGGGCCGCGGAAGGAGCCGCGGTTCACCCGCAATTTGGCGTATCTTGTGCGCTGTTGTAGCCGGTCCCAGGGCAGGAGGAGTCGTTGCGGGCGCAATTGTTGAACGTGGGTTCGTTGCCGATCTCGTCCAACTTGGCGACCGCGTGATCTTTCATTTGGATCGCCTGCAGCCGTTTCTTCCCCTTGAGACCTTGATTTCCTCGTTCATGAAACTGATGAAGCAGCGCTGGCTCTCGTGTTCGCACCAGGCACCGTTGCAATCGAAATCCCGCCGGCGACGGCCTTCTCCAACTTGTTCGCGAACCGGCGGCGCTGCGAACTCGCAGCGCCGCCGGGCGCGAGCAGCTGGCGGAGTTACTGGCGCTCGTCGACGACGCCTCCGCCGCTGCCCTGCCCCTGTCTGTCCGTGGCCCGCAGGAGGCTTTGCCGCTCTAGCAGTTCGGTGCGGAGCAACACGGCGCGTTTATACTTTCGTTGTCGAAGCCCGTACCGGGGCAGAACGACCCGTTACCAGCGCACATGTTGCCGACTAGGTCGTTGGAGATGGCGTCCTGTCTTATGACTGCCGCTGCTCGCGCTCGTTTCGCCGCGATCAGCGTTTTCTTTGACTTGGAGTCGCGAATTATCTCGTCCAGGTTATTGATGAAGCACGACTCCGACTCGTAGTCGCACCATCCTTGGTTGCAATCGAAGAATGGCACCGGCGTCGGTTTAGGCGGCGGACCGAGACCCGTCCCGCTGCCGGTGGCGCTCCCGACACCGTTGACCGAGACAGTGCCGACGACGTGTCTGCCGCTATTCTCATCGGCGCCGCGCCACTCGCCGTCGAAGAAGATCCATCCGGTTACAATCTGCTCGCCGTTGTCGGTTTCGGCGATGCGGTAGATCCCACCCTGGTTCTCGATTGCCGGCTGCGTGGAGAACGCCTGCGTGCTGCTTCCGGCGGTGACGCTGCCCGCGACGCTGTCGCCGCTCAACTGCGCGCCAAGCTGACCGCCTTTCTCCCCGTTCAACTGAATCGCCGCGCCGGTTTGCGTGCCGAGGAACCACTCGGAGATTGCGTTGCCATCGCACACGTAGGCGACGGCGACGTGCCCGTTGGTGACAACGGCGATCAGCGCATCGGTGCCGCTGACTTTCCCCACGTAGGTTGTCTTCGCCTGCGGCGCCGGATCGGCGTCCGGCTGCGGAATGGTGGCGCGCAGCGATTCGGGGGTGCTTGTGCTGTTGCTGCTGTCATCTCCCCCGCAACCTGCCAGCAACGGCAGTAGGGCTAAGCTCATCAGCCCGCGGGTCAATACTCGTCTCGTCCAGTTGCTCATGTCGTCTCCCTTTCTGTGCGCAAATGTGGTGTGGCTTGTCGTAGCGATCGTGCACGAAACGTCCGGCGGCGGTCGCGGCGTGCTCGGCATCCGCGTTCCGCGCGCGAAACACTGCGCCCTGCGGCCCGCCTTCATTGCGGCTCCGGTTCCCCGAAGAGGAAATCGTCCATCACCGCGACGTCCACCCCGGGGCCCTCATTGGGGCCGAGGGCCGACGTGCCGTAGATGATGTGCACCCGCGCCACCACCGCGGTTGGAAACGCGACGCCCAAGAACGACAGACCACCGTTGCTCGGGGGAACGCGAAAGCGCCCGAGCGAACGATCGTTCCGGTCGAAGTACTCGAACGAACTGCTGCCGCCGTCGACGTCGGTGTAGACCGCACCGAAACCACGCACCACAGCGGGTGTCTGCGTCCCGGCCACGAAGAACGTCAGGTTGACGATGTTGCTGCCGATCGGTGAGAACAGTCGCTCGGCGCTGTAGGTCTTGAAGGTGCTCGTATAGGCTGGATTGATGTTGCCGAAACGCACGGCGGCTCCCGAGGGATTGTCGCTGTCGGCACTGACTTGCACGCCGGTTCCCGGGGTGTTGAGGACGGCGCCGCGGGCGCGCGGCGCCACAGTGTCGTTGAAGAAATCCGGCGGGAGAAAGTTGGGAGCGGCTTGCGCATCGGGCACCGCGTCCCAGTTGAGCTCGCGCCGACCGGAAGGTTGCTGCCCCGGCACGCCGGCATTGTCGGGGTCGCCTAGTAAGGCCCGGAACTGACGGACCCCCGCGCTGATGTCGCCGGAGGTGGAGACCACCACCGGCGCCGTAGCGGCGGGCGTGCCGTCACTGCCGCCGCAGGCCACCAGGCACTGGATCATCAGCACTCCTACCAGCGCGGTTACCCAGGTCGTGCGTGGCCTGATGCAGATCGTTGAGTGCGGCCGTCGAACCGTCGTCGACATTGGCAGCTTCACTTCCTCTCGAACTGGTGACGTGATTCTCGCTGTCATCGAATCCTCCTTTCCGGTTCAAACTAGTTCTGTTGGTGTCGTCGGGGCAGAGTCGATGCCCGCTCTCGTGCGCGCTGGCGCCGTCGTGCGAACCGAAGGGCCGCCAACGCCAGGAGCGATAGCGCGCCTGCGCGCGGCGAGCGGCGGGGCGCTAAACTGCAGCCGTCACCATCGTCACCATTCGAAGGCACCGACACGCTGCCGACCGTGTCGAAGGATTGCTCGTCGCCGTTATCGCCAGTGGCCGCGGCTTCGACCCGGAATGTTCGCCCGGTGGTGTTGGCGTTCAGACTGACGGCAAACGTCAGATCAACGCTCGGTCCGTCGGGACCGCTGCCATGCACCACGCTGCTCGCGGGATGAAAGGTCGACTTCCCGGTGTCGACTGGATCGCCCGCTCCGGGTACGAAACTGCCGTTGCACGTATCTCCATCACACAGACTGAAGCGGTCGTCACCTTCAGTGAAGCGGCCCCAAAACGCCACGCCAGAGTTGTCGATCAGGCGCAGATCGACCGTATGCAGGTCGCGCCAGCGTCCGGGATGGGTCCAGCGCAACGTGAGCGGGATGAGATCGCCGGCGGCGACATCTCCGCTGCCTGCGACGAGCTCAGCGATACCCACCAGCAGATCGTCGTCCACGATCGTACCGGTGGCCTGACCCAGCGTGATCGCCGCGTTGGTTGGACGGCCGATGGCCACGATGAACGTCTCGTTCCCTTCGCGCCGTTTGTCGCCGAGGACAGGAACCGACACCTTAATCTGGTTAACTCCCCCCGGTAGCGAGACGGTCTTGTTCACTGCGGTGTAGTCCGAGCCGGCCGTTGCGGTGTTGTTGGCCGTCGCGAAGCGCGCCGTGATCGGCAAGCTGTGCGGGATATCGACGTCGATAGTGAACATCATCGAGCGAGTGCCCGTGTTACCCTCGACGACTGAAGCATTGTGGATGCTCAACTTGGGGAGCGGTGTGGGCGTCGACGTTGGCGTCGGTGTCGATGTCGGCGTGCGTGTTGCCGTCGCAGTCGGGGTGCGTGTCGGTGTTGGCGTCGAGGGGGCCGCCGTGAGGGCAACCGCGACCCGGAGCCCATCCCCCGAGTGTACGGCGTCCGGAAAGCCGAAGCTGACGTCGCAGTCTAGCCCGTTGCCAATTTGGTGGACGACCTGCGACTTGCACTGGGCCTCCCAAAACCATTGGAACTCATAGTGCGTGCTCGCCGCGGGATCGCCGGGAAACACCGCTGAGTTGGACGCGGCGACCACGGTGTCGCCGGTGAACGTGGTTGGTCCTCGTGTCGTCGCCGATAGCAGCGTCATACCTGGCCCATTGATGAAGTGGCCGACGATATTGTCGATCGAGGCGGTTGCTGTGCCATTGTCACCCTCGAAGAGGCCGTCGTTCGTGGTGCGTAAGACCCCACTGATCGCGCCGTCGATCCGGATTCCGTACGGCGCGGTGGCGTTCAACACGTCGAACCTCAGGGTCACACTGCCGACGTAATCCGTCGTCGTCGACTTTGGTCCACTAATGGTCGAATGCTGGTCGGCGCGTGCGTTGAACTCAACCGCCCATGTCGACGAGACCCCCGGCACTTCGTCGATCGGCCCGACCAGCCTCGATCCTCTCTCGGTGAGTCTGAGCACGCTCGAGTCCAACGCATCTGGTGATTGAAGGACGTTGAACACCAGGGCCACATTGGCGAGCGTCGCCCCCCACACGGGCGCGCTGCTGCCGAGCACCGCCACCAGCGCGACGAGGACGCCGCTCGCTGTTGCCGTCGTGAGACGCGAGAAGAATCGATGTTGATTGGTCATCTTGTACCTCCAGTGTGAGTGTTGGTGTGAGTGCAGGAGTCCGGCTCCTTCAGTTGCAGGATGCTGGCGAGGGGTCATGGATTGTGTCCATTCTTCGTTTCAAGTTCCGCGGCGAGCGATGTGTCACAGACCGCCGCCAACACCGCCGTGAAGAACGCCAGCAGTTCATCCGCCGAGCGGAACCGGCTCGCGCGTCCAGATTCAACGTGCTCGACGCGGCCAGCAGTCGCACCACGTTGCGCGCCGCTACTGACCGCGAACTGCACGACGAAGGCTCCTTGCGGCGGAAGCGTCTGGTCTGCTGCGCTCATGGCGGCAATCACTAGCCACCCGCGCTGCGGATGTCGTAAGGGAATGGTAAGGAAACAGTAAATTATCGAGGGCGACGAAGGCGAGGTGTCGGCGATGAAGATCGAGCTACAACCAATCGGATTTGTCCGCGCGGCGCGCGATCAGGCGGAGGACGACTACTGGGGCGGGGTTGAATCGGCGATCGTGCTCACCGACACCTTCGATCCCGACTGCCTCCTGGGGATCGACGAGTTCTCGCACGCGGAGGTCGTATTCTATTTCGACCGGGTCGACGAGCAGAAGGTCACCCGCGACGCCAGGCATCCACGCAACAATCCGAACTGGCCACGCGTCGGCATCTTCGCCCAGCGCGGTAAGAACCGTCCCAACCGGATCGGCACGACCATCGTCCGAATCCTGCGCCGCGACGGTCGCACGTTGCATGTCGCTGAACTGGATGCCATCGAAGGCACTCCCGTGCTCGACATCAAGCCGGTGATGCAGGAGTTTCTCCCTCGCGAACCGGTGCGTCAGCCGGAGTGGTCGCGGGCGTTGATGGAAAAGTACTGGGCGAGCGCGAGTGACTGAGCGCCGTGCACTCTACCCGGTGTTCGCCAGCACCGGGCTGTGACTATCCAGCGCGGCCGCTCGGGCAAGCTCAACGGCCGCCTTCGGCGCGCACGGCGACACCAGGACCGCAATCGTCTCAAATAGTTTTTTGGTGTCGATCGGCTTGGTAACGTATTCATCCATGCCGGCAGCGAGACAGCGCTCCGCATCACCCTTCATGGCATGGGCGGTCATAGCGATGATCGGAATGTGCGGCCGGCGAAGCGCGGTCTCGTGTCGACGAATCTCGGCGGTGGCTTCGAGGCCGTCCATTTCGGGCATTTGTACGTCCATCAAGACCGCATCGAACGGCTCGCGCAGATAGGCGTCGACCGCGGAGCGTCCGTTGTCGGCCACGACCACCGTATGTCCACGCTTCTCCAATAGGCGGACCGCGAGCTTCTGGTTCACCGCGTTGTCTTCGGCGAGCAGGAAACGGAGGCCGGTGCGGATCGGGGCGAGCGGCGTGCCGCCGGTCGGGACCGCTGTTGCGTCTGTTGCGGACCCGGCGAGCTGAATTCCCATCACCGCCGTGAAGTGGAACGTGCTGCCCTTGCCAACTTCGCTCTCCACCCAAATGCGACCGCCCATCAACTCCACGAGCTGTGATGAAATGGCGAGGCCGAGTCCGGTACCCCCGTAGCGACGGGTGATCGAGCCGTCGGCCTGTGCAAACGCGGCAAAGATCGTGTGTTGTTGATCAGGCTCGATGCCGATGCCGGTATCGGCGACGGTGAAGTGCAATCTGATTGATGCCGTCGCGTTCGGCTCCGCGTCCACCCCGATCACGATCCGACCTCGCTGAGTGAACTTGATCGCATTGCTGACCAGGTTCACCACGACTTGCCGCAGTCGCAAGGAATCACCGACGAGCGCGTCGGCGACGTCGGGCGACACGCTACAGATCAACTCCAGGCCCTTCGCACGCGCCCGCACCTCGAACGGGCGGAGTGCGCTGACCAGGGTATCGTGGAGATTGAACGCGACGGCGGAGAGTTCGAGCCGGCGCGCTTCAATCTTCGAGAAATCGAGAATGTCGTTGATGACGTGGAGCAGTGTGTCCGCGGAGTCGCGGGCCACTTGGACATATTCGCGCTGCTCGGCGTTCAACGTCGTCTGCAGCGCCAGTTCGGTCATACCGATGATGCCATTCATCGGCGTACGAATCTCGTGACTCATATTGGCGAGAAACTCGCTTTTGGCGCGGTTGGCGGCTTCGGCCGCCGCCAGCGCGACTTTGTATTTCACTTCTCCCTCGCGCAGCGCATCGTGCGCCTCGGCCAGCGTCCAGCGCAGTTGGAACTCCCGCCAACGCTGCCACCCGCGCATCGCCGTGGTGGCGATGGCGATGCCGCTGGCGGCCGCGACCGTGGAGATGTTGTCGAGGAACGCCTGATTGGCCAACCCGGTTCCGGTCGCCAACACGCCGAGGGCATAGACCGCCAGTACACCGGCGCACATCACCGCCGTCCAGGCCGGGTGCCACGGCATGATCAACGCGACGGTGAGCGGGATCATACTGAGCCCGGCGGAGTACTGACTGGCCTCGCCGCCGGTGAGTACCTGCATCACGTACATCAGCACTCCCGCCGCCGTGACGCATATCAAGGCGAGCAACGGTGCCCGGCTGCGCCCGAAACGCGTCTCCAGCAAGCCGACAATCGCCAGCATGATCGCCGCAGTGCCAATGCGCAGGATCAACGACAACCAGAAGATCTCTGGATGACGGATGTAGTCGAACAGGGCGAACCCCAGGACCAGCGGCACGCCGAAGAGGCAAACCGTGCGCACCGCACGCTCGCTGATCGCGTGGCTCTCCTCGTCGTAAGCCGCCCGCATTCGCTCGGGATCGGCGACAGGCACAACGGTCCCCATAAGCGGCGAAACTGAGCGAAGCGCATGCCGCGAGACTCAGCGGTGTTTCCAGCGCGCACGGCTCTCGGACGCGACTGTCCTTTACCGAAGAGTCGGAAATCGCCTGTTTTCTGACACCCGCCAAGTCTCGGGTTCCGGCGTACCGAAGTCCCTGACTGCTGCTAGGTAGATGCGAACACCACGGGCATGCGGACGATCCCGTTCATGATGGTGGAGCGAAGCACCTCGACCTCACCGGCCGGCGCGAAGTCTGGGAAGCGGGCAAGTAGTTCCTCGAAGAGCACGCAGCCCTCGAGTTGCGCGAGGTTGGCGCCTAGGCACGAATGCGGTCCGATGCCGAACGACAGGTGGTCCGAATCCGTTGCCCGCGTCACGTCGAAGCGATCGGCCGTCGGCCCCCACACCTCTTCGTCACGATTGGCCGAGGCGTAGAGGAGGACGACGTAGTCCCCTGCGGCGATCCGTTGGCCCCGAATCATCGTGTCCTGTGTGGCGGTGCGGGCGAACGTCTTCACCGGCGTCACCCAACGGAGCATCTCGTCGATGGCGCGCGGCAACAACGCTGGGTCGGCCGCGAGCGTGCGGCGCTCGTCGGGAAATTGCATCAACGCCCGCGCGCCTCCGGCGATGAGATTGCGCGTCGTCTCGTTGCCGGCGACCAGCAACGTCAGGCAGAACATGAGGACCTCGTCGTCGGCCAGGCGCTCGCCATCGACTTCAGCGACCGCCAGCGCCGAGATGAGATCTTCGCGGGGGACGCGGCGACGTTCTTCGAGCACGCGCAGGAAGTAGCCGAAGAGCTCCTGCACGGTAACCATCGTCGACATCACCCCGAGATCGGCTCCGGCGATGATCGCGTCGGACCAGCGCTTGAAGTCGGCGCGGTCCTGCTTCGGAACGCCGAGCATTTCAGCGATGACGATCATCGGGAGCGGGACCGCGACTTGCTCGACGAAATCGATCGGCACCCCGGGCGTCACCGCGTCGAGGCTCTCGCACGCATACTGGCGGATGCGTGGTTCCAGTTCCTTGACCATGCGCGGCGTGAACGCTTTGCTCACTAGGCGGCGGTAGCGCAGGTGCGCCGGCGAATCCATGTAGATGATGGATTGCGGCTGATCCGGCATAGTGCCATCGCGCATCGGATCCTTCACCAGCACGCCCTGCCCGGAACAGAATAGCTGCGCGTTGCGCGAGACGTGATCGATGTCGGCGTATTTCGTGAGCGCCCAGAAACCCGCGCGCTCGCACCAGTACACCGGGGCTTCGTTTCGCAGGCGCCGGTAAGCGGTCTCGACGTCGTCGAGGTAGAAGTCGGGATCGTCGATCGCATAGGATGGAAGTGACACGATGGCTCCAGTCGTTGACAAACGGCAGTGGCACACGTTGATTGACGCATGTCAATGAAATCGGACACAGGTTCTGTCCGTCCGGCGCTCGACGCGTCGGCGCCGTGGAAGCACTACCCGTACGTCCTGTCACCGTCCGATCCCCAACTCGCGTTCCCCGCCGCCGAAGGAGACCAGGGTGCGGACGGCAACACTTACTATCTGGCCGGCCGGCTAAGAGGCCTGCGGAGCCGGCGCGAGTGGGCCTACTTCGTAGTCTTCACCTTCAACAACATGGGCGGCTGGTTACGCTCCGATTTCTACACGTTCGCGCTCTTCGATCTTGCCAACGGAGATTTTGCGACCTATTCGGAGCACGACCTGCCGCGGCCTGGCCGCCTCCGGCGTACCTACAAGCTCTCAGTCGCCGTGGGACATCTGGATGTCACGTTCGCATCAGCGCTTGGACCGTGTCAGTGGACGACACGCCGGCGCCCCGATGGCTCGCTTGAACCGTTCGCGTATCATCTCCAGCTTCGCGGTCGTGACGCGCAGGGAAAGATGATGCGCCTCGACATCGATGCCGATCCCGGCAAGCCACCGCTGCCCGTGGGCGGCGCCGAGTACGCCGGGGTGAAGACCTGCCTGGGGCAATACGGCACGCACTCGTATTTCCAGAGTAACGTCCGGGCGGTGGGCACGCTGGTGTGGGGCGACGTCCAGGAAGAGGTGGAGGGCGACGCCGGCTGGATCGATCGGCAGTGGACGCCGCGTCACCTGGGCGTCCACCAAGGCCTGCGTAGCCGGAACTATCGCCACGAGTGGCGCCAGTTGCATCTGGACAACGGCGTCGAGCTGAGCGTGTGGCTGCAGGTCGACCGCCGCCGCCACAATCGCCTGGTCCCGTTCTCGGGCGTGACGATGGCGAACGCCGCGGGCGACGTCACGGCGACCAGCCAGTTCGAGATCGAGCGCCTGACGTTCGTACGCGACCCCGGCGTGATCCGTCCACGTCTCTCCCTCACTCGCGGCGCAAAGTACTTCACAGATTGTTATCGGCTGCGCGTCCCGTTGTACGAACTCGACATCTACTCTGAACCGCTGATTGCCGCCCCCGCGCACGCCTTTCCGATCGAGTACTGGAGCGGCCCCACGCGGCTGCGTGGAACGATGCAGGGGCGCGAGGTGACGGGCTTCGGCTTCCACGAGCGCACGCTGGTGTTCGCCCGCGACTTCGAACTGGTCGACGTACTGCGTTCGAGCGTGCGGCACCTCGCGCCGGCAGTGTTCGCGCCGAACACTCCTGGGCCTCTGGAAGCGGCGAACATCATCTGGGAACTCGACGCGTTCCTCAGCCACGGCGACCGGGCGGCGGCGCGCCGGCATCTCGCGCTACATGTGCGGCCGATTCTCGAGCAGGTCCGTGACGACTGCCTCGCGCACTTGCTCACGATCGCCGACGACCTCGACGCGGCCCTCGCCCGGCGACGCGGTTAACCCTGATGTGACAGAACAGGGGTGGTGGGGTCGCAGTTTGCCAGCACCAGTTGCGCGGTCGGGGAGGGTTCCAACGTGCCGTTCTTTAACGTCATTGAGAATGAGGTTTTGGGAGGGCGAGGCTCCCGCCGAGCCACCGCACCATCAACGCGCCAGCGGCTCGCCGGAAGGCTCGCCCTCCCAGATTCTCCCACCGATCTATTGTCACATCAGGATTAATGTTCAGACGTCGTTCGGTTCGAAACCCCACGCGCGTAAGATCGCGGCCTCGTCGGTCACGCTCGTCGCCTTCTTGAAGCGCGCGCCTGAGCGTCCCTTCACACGCCGTTCGCAATCTGGCCAAGTCGAGTGCTTCATCGGCTTGCCGTCGACGACACTGAGATAGGAGTACGCTGCCACCTTGCTCTTGCCGCTCGAACCGGCGGAGCGCTTGGGCACACTCGTGTCGTCCGGGATATCGAGAATCGGAATCGGGTAGCCGATCAGAGGGCCGTCGTAGAGATCGGGCGGGTGCGCAAGCGCGAACCCGTCGGCGATCTCGTCGACGCGCTCGTTGCCCGGGACGCCGGTATGGCCGCGGACATAATTCCAGGCAATGGCGCCTCTGCCGCGCGCTTCCACTAGACCTGCGAGTTGCTCCCAGAGCTCGCGATTCAGCACATCCCCGCCGGCGGCGGTTTTCCAACCGCGTCGGCGCCACGCCCAGATCCATTCGCGGATACCGCGGATGACGTAGGTCGAGTCGGTGTAGAGCGCCAACGCGCCCGGTGTATCGCGCAAACGCCGCAGCGCCTCGATCGGGCCGGTGAGCTCCATCCGATTGTTGGTCGTGTGCGGCGCGCCGCCGCCAAGCTCGGAGACGTGACCGTCGGGCGTGACGATGACGACCCCCCACCCGCCACGCCCAGGGTTGCCCTTGGCCGCACCGTCGCTGAACACCACGATCGCCTGCTCGTACATTCCGATTCCTCACGCGTGCCTGTGCCCGGTTTGCGCGGATCGCGCAACTGCAGCCAACCGCGCGCAGCGGATCATTGCGTGGTCGACAAGGTGACCCCATGACCCATCTGCCGATTGCGTTGCTGCTCACCTGGTGCGATAGGCTGCCACACGAACCGACTGAGGGGAGGCGATGGAACCGGCGCAGATCGAACGCTTCTACCGCGACGAGTTCGGGCGCATCTTGGCGACCGTGATCCGGCTCGTCGGGGACTTCCATCTCGCCGAGGAGGCGGTGCAGGATGCGTTCACGGTGGCGCTCGACCAGTGGCCACGCGAAGGACCTCCCGCGAATCCGCGCGCGTGGATCATCTCGACCGCGCGCCACAAGGCCATCGACGCGCTGCGACGGACCGGACGCTTCGAGGAGATTCGCGGCGAGCTCGGCCACATCACAGAGTCGAGCCACGGTCCCGATGTCCCGAGCGAATCGGACTCGGCAATTCCCGACGAACGCCTGCGCCTGATTTTTACCTGCTGCCACCCGGCACTCGCGCCCGAGGCGCAGGTGGCGCTGTCGCTGCGCACGCTGTGTGGGCTGTCGACCGACGAGATCGCGCGCGCCTTCCTGGTCCCATTGCCGACTATGGCGCAACGCCTGGTGCGGGCGCAGCGCAAGATCCACGACGCGCGCATCCCCTACGAAGTTCCACCACCGGCGCTGTTGCCCGAGCGCCTCGACGCCGTGATGGCGGTCGTCTATCTGGCCTTCAATGAGGGCTACGCCGCAACTGCCGGCGACGCATTGCTGCGCCCCGACCTCTGTCGCGAGGCGATCACACTCGGCCGGCTGCTGTGCCAACTGCTGCCAGATCAAGCCGAGCCGCGCGCCTTGCTCGCCTTGATGCTACTCCACGATGCGCGCCGGGCGACGCGCACAACAGCCAACGGCGAACTGGTGCTGCTCGAAAGCCAAGACCGTTCACGCTGGGACCGTGTCCAAATCGCCGAAGGCCTTGCGCTGGTCGAGTCGCTGGGCCTAGCAGCGCAGTCCGCTTCATACGCCCTGGAAGCTGGGATCGCCGCGGAACATGTTCGCGCGCGTCGCGCCGCCGAGACCAACTGGCGAGCCATCGCTCGACTCGACGAGGGGCTCGCACGCGCGCGGCCCTCACCTGTGGTCGAGCTCAACCGCGCGGTTGCGGTCGCCATGGCCGAGGGACCAGAGGCCGGCTTGGCGCTCATCAGCGAGTTGGCTTCGCGGGGCGAACTCCGCGGCTACTACTTGCTGTGGTCGGCTGAAGCCGATCTGCTGCGACGGCTCAAGCGATTCGACGAAGCAGCGCAGTCCTATCGACGCGCTTTGGCTCTCGTCACCACCGAGCCCGAGCGGCGATTTCTCGAGAAGCGGCTCCGCGAAGTGATCGCCGCGCATTGAGGGAACAAACGCGCCCAGCGAACAATCGTCCGATCGCACCGCCACCGACCGCGCTTGACTGAAGACTGACAGAGGATGAAAGTCACCGCATGCGCTGCGCCAGTTGCGGAACCGAGTTGCTGCCGGGCAAACAGTTTTGCCACGTGTGCGGAACGCGAGCGGTGCAGGCGTGCCCGAACTGCGGCGTCACCGTCAGCCCCGGCATGCGTTTCTGCGCCGACTGCGGTTTTCAACTCATACCGGACGCGCCGGCGACGGCGCCTCCGGCCAACGCACCGGCGCTAGCGGCAGGCAACGGCGATCGCCTGGAACGCCTCTCACGCCACATTCCCAACGAACTGGCGCAGAAGATCCTCGCCAGCAAGGGCTCGATTGCCGGCGAGCGCAAACTCGTCACCGTGCTCTTCTGCGATCTGGTGGGCTCCACGGCGATCGCCGAACGGCTCGATCCGGAGGAGTATCACGAGCTGCTGGAGCGCTATCTCGAACTCGCCTTCGCCGAAATCTATCGCTTCGACGGCATCGTCAACCAGCTCGCGGGCGACGGCATGATGGCGTTGTTCGGCGCGCCCGTGGCCCACGAAGACGCCCCGCATCGCGCCATCCGCGCCGCACTCGCCATCCGCGACGCGCTCACGCGGTTCAACGAGCAGGGTCAGATGGCGGCGCGCTTGGCCGGCCGCGCGCTGCGCGCCCGCGTCGGCATCCACACCGGCCCGGTCGTCGTCGGCACCGTCGGCAACGACTTCAAAATGGATTACTCCGCGATCGGCGACACCACCAATCTCGCCGCCCGCCTGCAAGCGCTCGCGCAACCCGGCACCGTGCTGATCAGCGAAGCGACGCACCGCCTGGTGCGCGGCTTCTTCGAAGTGCAGCCGGCAGGCACTTTCGAAGTGAAGGGCAAGAGTCAACCGGTGGCGGTGTACGAGGTCCAGCGCTTGAGCGGCGTGACCTCTCCGATGGCGATCGCGCAGGCCCGCGGCATGACGCCGTTTGTCGGGCGCGGCGAAGAGCTGGCGCAACTCATCGCGTGCTACGAGCGGCTCAGCGGCAGTCTCGCGCAGGTGGTCGCGATTGTCGGCGAGGCCGGCAGCGGCAAATCGCGCTTGGTGTACGAGTTCAAGCAGCAACTCGGCGGCGAGGACGTGGTGTTCTTCGAATCGCGCTGCTCTTCGCTCACGCAAACGCAGCCGCACTCACCCTGGGTGCACATGCTGCGACAATATTTCGGACTGACCGCGGGCGAGTCACCCGAGTGCGCATGCGACAAGATCCAGAGCAAGCTGGCGCCTCTCGATCTGCCGCCGGCCGTGTACACCAACTTGTGCCATCTGCTGTCGCTCCATGGCGATGCGGCGCCTGAGGAATCGGAGGACGAGATCCGGCGCCACGTCTTTGAAGCCGTTGCCCACTTCATGGGGGCTGTCAGCAAAAGCGCGCCGGTCGTTATCGTGATCGAGGATCTGCACTGGATCGACGATGCCTCGCGCGAGATGCTGGAGCTGGCCGTGACGCAGATCCGCAGCGTGCGGGTCATGCTGCTGGTGAGCCACCGCCCCGACTTCCAACCCTCGTGGCGACCGCAGGCGGCCTTCACGCTGCTCAACTTGCGGCCGCTGACGGATCACACGACCGCGGAGATCATCCGTGCGGTCGCCGGCGGCGCGCTGCCGCCGGAGTTGGAGCACACGATTCAACTCCGTGCCGAAGGCAACCCGTTTTTCGCCGAGGAACTCACCCGCGCGCTGGTCGAGGAAGGCTACGTGGTCCGCACCAACGGGCACGTGCGTTTGACGCGGCCGGCGGAACAGATCCGCATTCCCGGTTCAGTGGAGGAAGTGCTCGGCGCCCGCGTCGACCGCCTCGGCCCGCACGCCAAGCGCGTGATTCAAGTCGCGGCGGTGCTCGGCCGGCAATTTCGCCGCGAACAAGTCGAGCAATTGCTGAGCGACGAAGGGATCGACATCGCCAGCCAACTCGAAGAACTCGAGCGACGGGGCGTGATTCATCGCAAGAGCGTGCATTCCGCGGACGAGTATCGCTTCGGCGAGAGCCTGACGCAGGAGGTCGCGTACGAAGGGTTGCTCCTCCGCGAGCGGCGGCAGTTACACGATCGTATCGGTCGCATCCTGGAAGCCGAGCATGGCGGCTCACCCAGTGAGCACGCCGCTCTGCTCGCGCATCACTTCAGCCGCAGCGACAGCCACGAGAAGGCGGTCGACGCGCTCATCCGCGCCGGCCGTCACGCCGAGCAGGTGCCATCGTATCGCAGTGCCGTCGAGTTGTATCGCCGTGCGTGGGATCTGGCGAACGCGGCGTTGGTGGAGACGACCGAGCCGGCGACGCAGACGCGATTGCGCCGCGCCGCCATCAATGCCGCGGTCGCGTTCTGCCGCATGACGGTGATCTATAGCGGGACCGAAACCGCCGACAGCGAGCAGGTGGCGGTTCATGCGCAGGAACTCGCCGAGTCCACCGGCGACCCCCAGGATATGGCTTCGCTCTACACCTATCACGGCATGATCATTCTCGGCGGCGCGCGCGAACGCTTCGGTGAAGGCTTGGCGCTGGTCGAGCGCGGCGCCGAGGTCGCGGCGCGCGCCGGCTTGACCGCCGCCACGATGAACATCACCCGCGCAGTGGCGTGGGGTTACATGGTCGACGGTCAATTCGCCCGGTCTCTGGGGTCGTTCGAACAACTCCTCGCCGGCCTCGAACAATCGGGCGATGCCGCCAAGCTCTCGGACATCTATCTGGGCTCGCTATCGATGCGCACGGCAATTCATCTTTATGGCGATGATCTCGCCGCCTCCCAAACCGCCGCAACCCGGACCTACGAGTTGGCGGTGCGGGCCTCGAATCGCACCATCCAGAGCATGAACGCTGGCCACCTGGCACTCGTCCATCTCGTCCGCGCCGAGTATGCCGACGCCAAGCGCTGGGCCGATCGCTCGCTCGAAATCGCCGAAGCCATCGGCAACCTCGCCGCGGTGCGCACCGGTGCCATCACGGCCCTGGCGTCGCGCATCGAGCTGGGCGAACCCGTGGCGGTCTCGCGCTATCTCGACCAGATTGAGCAGCGCTTCACCGCGCTCGGTGACTTGGCACTTAAGATCCACGTCGCGATCGATGCTTATCTGATGGTTGGTGAACTCAAACGCGCGCGACGCCTCGCCGAGCAGGCCTTTGCGCACGCCGGCGGGCGCCTCCGCGAGGCAATCAGCGCGACCGCGCTCGGCGACGTCATGCGGCGACTCGGGCCGGAACACTGGGACGAGTCTCAACAGTGGTACGATCGCGCCGTGACCACAGCGCGCGCCATCGGATCACAGTCAACGCTGGCGATCGCGACCCTCGGTGCGGCCGAGTTGGCCGCCGCGCGCGGCGACCACGCGCTGGCCGTGGCGCACGCCGACATGGCGCGGACGCTGCTGCGCGACCTCGGCGCGGCGCGTTACGAGGCGCGAGCGGAACGCCTCCTCGCGACGCTGCACGCCGGCGCCACCGCCACCGCATAGCGGCTACTTCTTCTTCGCCTTCTGTCGCTTCGCCGGCTGCGGCGCGGGCGGCACCAGCTGCCACAACGCGCGCAGCTCCGGATAGGTCATGACAAACCACAAGCCCAGCGGCGCCACGACGAAGGCCACCAAGCCGGAGAACACCCCGAGCGTGTCTTTGAAAACATTGGGCTGATCCATGATGAACGGATAGGTGAGCACCACGCCCACATCGATCAGGACGTACAACACGCTGCCCAGCGCGGCGGCAATCGCCGCGCGCTTGATACGGATGCCCGGCGTCGCCGCCACCAGCGCGAGGAACGGCACCATCCCCATCGACAACTGGGGTAACTGCACCAGCAGGTGCAGCTTACGAGTGCCGGAGTGAAAGATCGCATCGGTGGGTTTGATGTCGATCCACCACCCATTCACCAGCGGACTGATGGCGCGGGCGATCGTCAACACGGCGCTCCGAAACAGCGTCGCTACGTCAGCCGCCCACCACAGGACGAGCAGGAGTGCGAAGCTCAGCAGAAAGATGCCGGCGAAGCGCCACTTCATCGACGCGACCACTCCACCCAGCTCATGGCGTACAACGTCACCAGCATCAGAAACGCGCCCTGCCACACGTACTCGTGAAAGTACGGGAACAACTGCGGCTTGAACTCGACCACGCGCACCAGCGTCGCAATACGAAACATGTTGACGAACGTGAGGAGCACGACGCCCACCACCATCCCGATAGCCTTGGCGCTAAGCTTGGCCGGATAGGCGGCGATGAAACTCGCGAGGACGAACAACACGAACACGCCGGTACACTCGTGGTTGATGTCGAGGGTCATCCCCGCCACTGCGATGAGGTTGTCGTTCACGGTCGCCTCGCTGCCGACGAGTTGCGCCATCCAGGCGGCGGACACAGCAATGCCCTTCTCGAAGACGTGCAGATGATTCTGCAGCGAGGTGACCACGCTGAGCACACTGAACCCGATGAGGAAGGTAAAGAAGAGCACACTGAAGCGAACGATCGGCGATTTCATGCAGCGCACCATAGAGAGCGGCGCCGGTGGACTCAAGCGCCGAGCTTGGCGCCGGCTTACGGCTCGATGTCGATCGGCGTGCCGTCGTCCACCGCGCGCCAAATTTCTTCTATCGCAGTGTCGGTCACAGCAATGCAGCCATTGGTCCAGTCGCGCCAGTGATAGAGGCGGCCGAGCCAACTCGATCCGTTACGGAAGCCGTGAATCATGATGTCGCCACCCGGCGACACGCCGGCAGCATCCGCCTGCTCAACGTCGGCAGCGTCGGGATACGAGACGTGCAGTGAGAGATGAAATCGGCTCTCCGGGTTACGCCAGTCGAGCACGTAGTGGCCTTCGGGCGTCCTGCCGTCGCCCTCGCGTTGTTTGTGGCCAGCCGGATCCCAGCCCAATGCAACCCGGTACGACTTCAGGACGACCTCGCCCTGCATCAGACGCAGCCAGCGCTCACGCTTGCGGACCACGACGCGGTCCGCCTTCACGCCCGACGGCAATGGCGAAGGCAACCACATCGTGTACGCCAGGCACAGCAGCAGGCCGGTCGTCAGCAACGTCAGCGCTCGAGACCTTGCCTCAACCATCGACTGTCGATTATCCGCATGGCGGCGATCACTCAACCGTGAAGCATAGTGGAAGCGCGACGGGCTTTGAGTCTACCTCCGGAGTCAGCGCTTGAAAGTAGAAGTAAGCCGTTCCGACGCCAGCCGGCTTCTCCGTCGCCTGCCCTATCTCTTATTTCAATGGCTGACCCCGGCGGCCCTAGGTGAGCGCGATCTCGGCACCGATGCTGCGGGCCGCGCCGGTGACGAGCGCGGACTTACCCGCGAGCCGTAGCGGAGTCGTGGTGCTCATTTGCTCTCCTTGGGAAAGTGGGGACGCAGAGCGGCGGCAAAGAGGAGGTCGAGTATCCGGTCGGGCAGGATGCGCGCCACGCGGGTGAGCAGTGCGGCGTCGCGGCCGATGGTGTAGCGAGTGCGCGGCTTGCGCGCCGTCACTGCCTTGGCGATCACCTTGGCCGCGGCGTCAGCGGGCAGGCCCGACTTGGTGAACGACGCGGTCTGCGCGGCGATGGCTTGCACCAGCCCGCCGTAGCGCTGGCTTTGCTCGGGCGTCATGGTCGACGCCAGCTCATGGGCGGTGGCGATTGCCCGGCCGGCCATTTCCGTACGCACGGCGCCCGGTTCGACCACGACCACCTGGACGCCGAACGGGGCGATTTCGCGTCGCAAGGAGTCACTGACCGCTTCGAGCGCGAACTTCGTGCCTGCGTAAGGACCATAAGTGGCCATGGCGATCTTGCCGCCCACGGAGCTGATGTTGACCACGCGACCCTTGCTGCGGATCAGGGCCGGTAGGAGTGTCTGGGTAACGGCGATGTGGCCGAAGAGGTTGACCTCGAACAGGCGTCGCCACTCGTCGATCGCGAAGGCCTCGACCGGTGCGTTGACCGCGATGGCGGCGTTGTTTACCAGCGCCCGCACTGCCCGGCCCTGCGGGTCCCCGTGCACCCGAGTAGCTAGCGCCCGGATGTGGTCCGGGTTGGTGATGTCGATGATCAGCGGCTCTATACCCGGCCCCCGGATTGCGTCGGCGTCCCGGTCGCGCCGGACACCCGCGAGGACGTGGAACCCCCGCCGGGCCAGTTCGCGTGCCGTGGCCGCGCCGATGCCGGTAGACGCACCGGTTATTATGGCGATCTCTTGGATTTCAGGTGACCCTGTCATGACCGCGCTCCTTTCTTCGACGAGCGAGGAGCGAAGCGCGCCGCGAGGAGCTGCGTTCGCTGCTCCATCAGTTCCATCGCGGGCTGATCCGCGAGCAACCCGTCCAGCGCGAGGAGGAAGACCTCGGCGCTCGCCTCGTCGCCCAGGATGGCGGCCACGCACTCCAGCGCGACCTTGCGGTGGAGCGCCTCGCCTAAAGGCGATGCGCAACGTTCGCGCCATCACCAAGACCCCTACTACGGCCGCCCGAACCGGTCCATCGCTGTTCCTACTTTCCAGGCTTGACCCTAGTTGTTCCGCTCATGACCCTAGTTGTTATTGACCCTAGTTGTTGCGCTCACTAGTTGTTCCGCTCAACGTGAAACTTCGTGGAAACGCGGCGGTTGACTGCACCGCGGCACTCCGCCAGTCGTACGCGATGGTCACCATCGCCGCCCCGCTGGATCGTCGCGCCGTGTGGGTGCGTGGCGTCGGGGTGATCGTGCTGGCTTCATTTCTGTTCGGCGCGATGGCGGTGTGCGTGCGAGTTGCCACGCTTGGCATGCAGTCGTCTCAGGTTGCCTTCGTGCGCTTTGCCGGCTCGTTACTCGTGCTGCTCGTCGTCGGTCACGGGCGCGGGCTACGGCCGCGGCCGGGCAATCTCCGCCGCGTGCTGTTGCGCGGCGTGCTCGGCGCCGGCTCGATCGTCCTCTACTACCGTGGCATCGAAGGCGCGGGTGCCGGCTTTGCGACCCTGATTCACTGCACCTACCCGGTATCGACCGCACTGTTCGCAACCACGTTGATGGGCGAGCGCTTCCACGCCCGTCTTGGGGTGGGTTTGGCGCTCAATCTGCTCGGCGTGTTCATCGTGCTCGGGCCAAGCGCGCACGTGAGTCACGCCACCATGCTCGGCGGCCTCAGCGCGATGGGCGCGTCGGTCCTTGCTGGCGGCGCAGTGGCGACCGCTCGGCAACTGCGCGCGAGCGAGGGCGCGTTCTTGATCACGACCTACTTCATGTTGGTCGGTATGGTCATCACGGCGCCGGCTCTACTGGCCGGCCTGCCGCCACCATCGCCGGCGCTGCTGCTCGCACTCGCCGGCGTGGTGCTGACCTCCGTCGGCGGGCAAGTGCTGCTGCACCAAGGCCTCGGCTTCACGCCGGCAATCCAAGGGAGCCTGGCGGCGGCCACCAGTGTGATCAGCGCAGCGGTGCTCAAAGCACTCTGGCTTGGCGACCGTCTCAGTCCGCACACACTGATCGGTGCGTGTTTGATGACTGCCGCCGTGAGTCTCGCCGTCAGCCGACGGTGATCCGCTGGGCGTCCCGATCTCGTATTTCGCAAACGTCCGTAAAATGCGATCTTCTCCGAAGGGTAGGGGCGATGCATGTATCGCCTCCCGTCTTCTCCGCAGTGGGCACGCCCATTCGCGGGCGACGCATGCGTCGCCCCTACAGGGAACGGGACACAGACAAGGCTACTACGCTGGCGATTGCGCGGTTCGTACAGTATGGAACCAGCGATGCGATCGAAGCCCCGATGACGGAGATCTCCACCCAACAGCTCGAACTGCTCTACGACGTGAGTCGTTCGCTGCATGCGCTGATCGAGTTGGACGACTTGATTCCGTGGGTAGCGGAGAAGACCAAACAACTGCTCGACGCAGAAGGCTGCTCGGTCATTCTGCTCGACGAGACCGGGCGCGAACTCTACTTCCCATACACCAGTCCGGAGAATCCCGAGGTCGCCGAGCGGCTGCGCAACTTGCGCATGCCAGCCGACAAGGGGATCGCCGGCGCGGTGGTGCAGAGCGGCGAGTCGCTGCTGGTTCCCGACGTGCGCCGCGACGCGCGGTTCTATTCGGAAGCCGATCAGCAAACCGGCGGCGATACCCGTTCGATCGTGTGCGCGCCGCTGCGCACGCAACACGGCATCATCGGCGTGATCGAGGGCTTCAACAAACGCACGGGGACTTTCGCTGCCGCCGACCTCACCTTTCTCGAAGCGCTCGCCGGCAGCATCTCCGTCGCGATCGAGAATGCGCGCCTCTATCGCACGCTCAAACTCTCGGAAGCGCGCCTACGCGACGAGGTCGCCCTGCTCAGTCGCGAACGGCCGGGTCGGAGTCGCTTTGCCGACATCATCGGCACCAGCGAGGCGATGGAACAGGTCTTCCGGCTGGTCGAGAGCGCCATCGGTTCACCCATCACCGTGCTGCTGCAGGGTGAAACCGGCAGCGGCAAGGAGGTCGTTGCGCGCGCGATTCACTTCGAAGGCCCGCGCAAGGAGAAACCCTTCGTCGCCGTGAATTGCGGCGCGTTCACTGAGAGCCTGCTCGAAAGCGAACTGTTCGGTTACCGCAAGGGCGCCTTCACCGGCGCCAACAGCGACAAGCGCGGCGTCTTCGAAGCCGCCGACGGCGGGACGATCTTTCTCGACGAGATCGGCGACACGCCGCCGACCACTCAGGTCAAGCTGCTGCGCGTGCTCGAACGCGGCGAGTTCATTCGGGTCGGCGATACCGAGACGCGCAAGGTTGATACGCGCATCATCTCGGCCACCAACAAGGATTTACAGCACGAAGTGCGCGCCGGCCGCTTCCGCGAGGATCTCTACTATCGCGTCAGCGCCTTTCCGATTCGCGTGCCGCCGCTGCGCGAACGCCGCGAGGACATCCCGCCGTTGGTGGCGCACTTTCTCAAACGGCTGACCGCAAAGTGGGGAAAGCCGGCAATGACCGCGACGCCCGACGCCATCGAGTGCCTGTTGCGCTACCCGTGGCCCGGCAACGTCCGCGAGTTGGAGCATGAACTCGAACGCGCCGTGACGCTCGCCGGCGAGTCGACCACACTCGGTCCGGAATACTTCTCCGATCGAGTGATCGCCGCGCAGAGCGGAGCGGGCCTCGTGCGGCTTGCCGGCTCGCTCAAACACGCCCGCGATCAATTTGAACGCGACTACATCGCCCATGTGCTGCGGATGCAAAACGGCAACGTCTCGCACACCGCCCGTGCCCTCGGCATCAGTCGCGTCATGCTACAGAAGAAAATGAAAGACTTCGGACTGCGCACGCCTGGTCGCGTTTGAGCTGCAAACTTTCGTCAGCAGCTAACTAGACCTAGCAGCACTCCAGCCTCAGCGATTCAGCGCGTTCTCCGCAGTTGCCGCAAAGAATAGTTTGCGCGAGTGCAGCGCGGCGACTGCGCTCGCATCGTTTGCGACAGCGTCAGTCGCGCGCACCAGCTTGGCACCGTGCTTGCGATGCAACACAAGCAGGAGGTCACGACAATGGTACTCGACATGACGGCTCACTTGGCTCCGATGATGTGGGGGATGATCGCGTTGATGCTGGTCGCGGGCGCGTCGTTACTCGCGTCGCACAACTAGCGCGGATCGATCCGCGAGGAGGTTTCACCATGACAAGCTTACTATCCTTCGCTTCACTGCCTGCGTACGGCACGCTGACGGGTGTGATTGCCGGCGGACCCACGGTGGTCGCGGTACTCGCCTGGGGACTGCTCGCGGCGCTGGTCGGATCGGGGTTGGGACTGTTGCGCAGCGGAACGTCGCGCAACGCGGCCCCGGTCCGCCATGAGTCGGGCCAGCCCGACGCGTGCATCGACGCGGATGCCGTCGCTGCGATTCATTTCGAACTCGAACAGCCGCATCAGGAAGCCGCCTGAAGCGAACCAGCGTCCTGTCGCTGTCCTCCCCTCCCCGCCCGCCGGGCCCGCGCCCGGCGGGGCTCTCGCATGATTCAAAACCCAGCCCGCCGCAAACACTCCCGCACCGTCCCGCCGAGCTGAGCGAAACATCTCGCTGCAACTTCTCCATCCGTGCGTTGCCTCCCTCGTACTTGACACCCCAGTGACCCGCGACTATAGCCGGCACGAATGACTCGCCTCCGGCAACGGACCTTGCAGCGTGTGGGGACACTCCTCGTCCTCGCCCTACTGCTTGTGCCGCTTGCCTTCAGCGGCCACCGGCACAGCGCGAGTCAGCCGACTGCGTCAGATTCGTGCCCGGTTTGCGTCGCAACCCATCATTCACCTGTGATGGGCAGCGCGCCGGCGCCTCAACCCGTACTAGCGCTGCCGATCCTCTCGGTGGCAATCACGCGTCAGGCCGCGCCAGTCGCGGTCCACCGTCCGTTCACGAGCGGTCGGGCACCACCACTCTCCCACGCCTCGCACCTAGCGTAGCGCCGTCACGGTTCCACTCGTATCTGTTCGCGCGCTGGATCATGACGGCACGGCCGTTGTGTATCCGGACGAGGAGGAACCGATGGGATACGTTCTCAGAATCCGCCATTTGGCCAGCGGGCTGATGGCACTCGTGATCATGAGCCTGAGCGCGGCGCGCGCGCCGGCACAGACCGCAGAACAGCTCCAGCAGGATTTGAAAGCGATGAAAACGCAGCTCGATCAACTGCAGCAGCAAATGAAGAAGCAGGAGGCGCTGATCAACAAGCTCTCGAAGGAAAAGGCCGCTTCGCCCGCCGCCGCGCCGGTAGCGGAGGTTCCAGTACGCACAGCGCCAGCGGCGACGAGCCTCGTCGCCGAAGCGCTCCCGCCCGTCGTCGCCACGAGGCAACAAGAGGCTTGGTCTCCAACCGCACCGATGCGGCTGTTTGGTGTGGGTGGAGCGTACATGAATATCTCCTTTGACGTGCTTGTCGATGCCGGTTGGTCGACCCAGCAGGACGTGCCGCTCATCGAGACCGGAGACCACGACCCGCAGCAGCGTGGGTTTACGATTCCGAATGCCGAGGTGGTCTTCGACGGCGCGGTCGATCCCTACTTCAAGGGCGTCGGCAACATCGTCTACAAGCTCGACCAGAACGGTCAGACCAGCGTCGAGTTGGAGGAGGCCTATCTTGTCACCAGTTCACTCCCTTGGAACCTGCAGCTCAAAGTGGGACAGCAGTTTGTTGAGTTTGGCCGCTTCAACCCACAACATCCCCACCAATGGGAGTTTGTGGATCAGAACCTCATCAACGGACGCATGTTCGGGCCGGACGGGTTGCGCTCCGTCGGCGCACGTCTCTCGTGGCTCACTCCGACCTCGTTCTACTCTGAGCTCTTGCTCTCGGTGCTCAACAGCTCAGGAGAGAGCGCCTTCAGCTTCCGCAATTCTAGTGACGACCTCTTCGGACGACCGCCCGTCGATCGGCCGGTGCGTAGCCCAAGCGATATGATGTGGGTGCCCCGATACGTCGCCTCGTTTGATCTAACCGATTCGCAGACGCTGGTTGCCGGCATGTCCGGCGCCTTCGGCCCCAATGCATCCGGTAGCAACACCAGTACACAAATCTACGGGGTCGATGGCTTCTGGAAGTGGAAACCATCTTGGCAATCGGGTGGCTTCCCCTTCGTCGCGCTTCAAACAGAGGGTATGGCACGTCATTATCAGGCGGGGATGGCGGAAGCTGACCCGGCTGCGGGCGTTCCGATATCCCTTCCGCGTGAGACCCTCTACGACTACGGATTTTACGCCCAGGCTGTGTACGGCTTCACGCTCGGCTGGGTCGGTGGACTGCGCGGCGAGTGGGTAGCCAGTGATGAGGGAGCGTTCAAGTCCGATCCTAATCGCGAAGGGCGGGTCCGTGTCTCTCCGAACCTGACGTTCTACCCGACCGAGTTCTCGAAGATTCGGCTGCAGTATAACTTCGACCAGGGTCAGATCCTTGGCGACGACAGTTCCGCGTGGCTCCAGTTCGAGTTCCTGCTCGGCTCGCACGGGGCGCACAAGTTCTAGGCATGAGGAGCCGGAATATGAAATCAATTGGAATCGTCCTTGTGCTTGCTGCACTGCTTCCTGTTGTTGGTTCGGGGCAGGCCGCCGACAAGCTGCGTGTCGTGGCAACAACGCCTGACCTAGCTGCGATTGCGCGCGCTGTCGGCGGTGACTTCGTCGACGTAACATCGATCGCGCGCCCGAACGAGGACCCGCATTTTGTCGATGCGCGACCGAGCTTCATCCGCGTCCTCAACCAAGCCGACGTCTTGATCGAGGGCGGAGCGCAGCTCGAAGCCGGCTGGCTCCCGCCCCTGGTTGAGGGTGCTCGTAACTCGCGTATCGCGGTCGGTAGTCCGGGCCGCGTCGTTGCATCCGAAGGCATCGCGTTGCTCGATGTCCCGGCGCAACTAAATCGCGCCATGGGTGATGTTCACGCCCTCGGCAATCCGCACTATCTGCTGGACCCGCTCAACGCGAAGACGGTTGCCGCTACCATCGTCACAGGGTTGTGCGTGTCCGATTCGACGCATTGCGCGAGCTATCAAGATGGGGCCCGCAAGTTCAGCGCTGACATCGACGCCAGGCTCATCGTGTGGCAAGCGCTGCTCGAACCCGTGCGTGGTACGAAGGTGGTGACCTACCACAGGGACTTCGACTACTTCGCACAGCGCTTCGGGCTCGATGTGGTCGACACCTTGGAGCCCAAACCAGGCATTCCACCGTCGCCCACGCATCTCGTCGAGCTGATACCGAAGATGCAGAGCGATCACGTGCGGTTGATCATCGTCGAACCAAACCGCGAGCGGCAGAACCCAGACTTCGTGTCGGAGAAGACCGGCGCGCGCGTCCTATTGCTACCCATCATGCCGGGGGGCGAGCAGGCCGTCGAGTACATCGAGCTCATCGACTACAATGTCCGCCAAGTTGCGGCGGCACTGAAGACGACATGATCCAACAACCTGCCGGCTCGGAGAATCCGCAGGACCTCGAACGCGCGGCCGGACTCGAAGGGTCGCCCGCGCTCGTATCCCTCGACGACGCCACGGTTGGGTACAACGGCACCGCTGTCTTGCGGCGGGTTTCTTTCGCCGTACACGCCCGTGAATGTGTGGCGCTGCTGGGGCCAAACGGCAGTGGCAAGACGACGCTCTTCAAGACGCTACTTGGCATCCTGCCACCCATCGCCGGCACGGTGCGCCGCGGTCCCGCCGATTCCGTGCGCTGCGGCTACGTTCCGCAGCGCGAGCAGCTCGATGCCATCTTCCCGGTCACGGTCCGTGAAGTCGTGCGCATGGGCGCGTATCGCCGACTGCGTCCGTTCACGCGGCTTCCGGAAGCCTCTCATCAGATCGTGGCCGACGCGCTGGCGCGCGTTGGCGCCAAAGAGTGGGGAGGCCGTCTGCTCAGCGAACTCTCCGGCGGCGAACGCCAGCGCGTGTTGATCGCGCGCGCTCTCGTTTCGCGGCCGACGGTGCTGTTGCTGGACGAGCCGACAACCGGTGTCGACCTGGCAACCGAGTACGCGGTCATCGAGTTGGTGAAGGAGCTGCTGCGCAGTGGGCTCGCAATCGTCATGGTCAGCCACAACCTCCGCACGGTCGAGCAGGTCGCGAGCCGGGTGATCTGGGTGCATCATGGCACGCTGCGCAGCGGATCGCCCGCCGAGATGCTCACGCCCGAACGCATCCGCGAGATGCTCATCCCGGAAGCGTCGATAGGCTGATGGCTACGCTCGTCGAGATCTTGCGATCGGATTTTCTGCTGCGGGAGGCGCTCCTGGCGGGCTTGCTCGTCGGCATCGTGTGTCCGTGGGTGGGGGTGTACTTCGTCTTGCGTCGCATCATCTTTCTTGGGGTCGCGTTGCCGCAGGCGTCGGCCGCCGGGATCGCCCTCGCGTTCCTCTTGCACAATCTGGGTTGGCACTTCCTGCCGCACCATGTCGCGGAACGCTGGATGGCGTTGGGCGGGTCGCTGTCGCTTACGTTCCTGACCATCCTTGGCCTCGCGCTGCTTGAGCGCCGCCCCGGCGTCTCTGAAGGTCGCATCGGCGCGGTCTTCAGCGTCGCGGGCGCGCTCAGCATTCTGTTCGTCGCCGCGAATCCCTTTGGCGAGGCCCACGTGTTGGCACTGCTGAAGGGCGACATCGTAACCGTCGGTCGCGACACGCTGGCCTTTATGACAGTGGCGTACAGCGCGTTGTTCCTCGCATTGCTAGCTTTTCACCGCGAGTTGCTGCTGGTGTCGTACGATCCCGAGATGGCGATCACACTGGGGCGTTCCGTGACGTTGTGGCACGTGGTCTTGTTCTCCATCGTCGGCACCACCATCGCCATCGGTGTCATGACGGTCGGGCCGATGGTCGTCTTCGGCTTGCTCCTGCTGCCGCCACTCGCCGCCTACCGCATGGTGCGGGGCGTGCTGCCTCTGTGCTGCGTTTCTTCGGTGCTGGGGCTGCTGAGTGCGTTCGTGGGCTTCTACGTCGCGTACCGATTCGACTTGCCGCTCGGGCCGACGGATGTTGTCACTGCCGCGGGCGTGCTGGTCGCGGCGACGGTGTTCAACGCCGCCCGGCGCTGGACCGCGGCGAGGGCAAGCGCGCCGGGGCGAACGCAGCAACCGGGCCTTCGATAGGCGAGCCCTTGCTCCTTTTGAAGCATGGCACGGCCGTGCTACGTGGGCGGGCAACGTGCGTGCATCTTGGACACGGCTTCTGCTTGCGGCGAGCGCGATCATCGCGCCGTGGGGTGCGCGTGCCCTCAGCGCGGGCGAGCAGCTCACGCTCGCCGATGCGCTGACGCGGGCGCGCACGCAGCCGGCGTTGCGCGCCGCGCAGGCGGAGGTCGAGGCGGCGCGCGCGCGGTTGGCGCAAGCGGGACTGATTCAGGCCAACCCGGTGATCACCGGCGATGGCGCCTGGCATCGCACGCCGCCGGATACTCACGTCGACAGCGCCATCACCCTCGGGCAAGAGGTCGAGGTCGGCGGACAGCGCGGGCTGCGACTCTCCTCGGGACAATACGATGTCGACCGCGCGGAGCATCTGTTCGCCGACAAGTCGCGGACAGTCGATGGCGAAGTGCGCCGCGCCTTCTTCGGCCTCGCAGCGACTGAACGGCGCAAGGCGCTCGCGGCAGAGAGCGCGACCATCGCCAAGCGAGTGCTCGAAACCACGCAGCGGCGCGCGCGCGCGGGTGATGTCGGCGACCTCGAAGTGCAACTGGCGCAAATCGAGAGCACGCGCGCGGCGCAAGCAGTCGCCACGGCCGAGACCGATCGCGCTCGCGCCGTCGCCCGCTTCGCCACTGCCATCGGCGCCGATGCGCAAGAGTCGCTCGTCATTGCGGTCGCGGATACAACGCCGGCGGCGTTGCCCGCACTGCCGCCGGAGGACACCTTGGTCACGCAGGCGCTCGACACACGTCCCGACCTCGCCGCCGCCCGCGCTGAACGCGCGCGCCTCGAAGCCGAAGCGCGGCTCACGCATCGCCGCGCACTGGTTCCGAATCCGACCATCCGCGGCTTCTATCGTCACGAGCAAGCCAACGAACAGATCGTCGGCGGCGAGATCGAAGTGCCACTGCCGGTATGGAATCGCGACCAGGGCACCGAAGCGGCGCTCTACGCCAACGCGCGCGGCGCCTCTGCCGAAGCCGATCGCTTGGCGCGCGAGATCCCGCGCCAGATCCATCTTGCCGTCGCTCGGCGCAACGCCGCGGCCGACGCCTGGACGCGCTACGAGCGCGACACCGTCCCGGCCACGAACAGTGCGCGCGATCTGATCGAGCGCGCCTATGCCAGCGGCTATCTCGGCTTACCCGACGTGCTGGCGCAACAAGACCGCTTGTTGCAGATTCGCTCCGCCGCGATCGCCGCGTGGCTGGACCTGCGCGAGGCAGAGGCCGATCTCATCGAGGCCGTAGGAGAGGAGCCGAAGTGACCCGATCATTGACGCGGCACGCACTGGCGTTGCTCACCGCCCTCCTCCCGCTCTCCGCGTGCAACCGCAACGCGGACGAGCGCCACGAACAAATCGAGCAGACCCAGCAGGCCACAGTGCCCGGCGTCGAGACGGTGAGCGTCGCACTCGAAGAAGTGCGCGACGTCGTTCGCGCGTTCGCCACGGTGACGGCGGAAGCGGATGCGCCGGAGTTGCGCGATGCGCGCGCGCAACTCGCCGAAGCGGACGCCCGCCAGCAACTCGCGACGCAGACCGTGCGCCGCCTCGAAGCGCTCGCACGGACCGCTGTTGCGCCTGAGAAGGAACTGCAAGCGGCGCGCGCGGAGCAAGCGGCGGCGGCGGCCACGGCGGCGCGCGCGCGCCAGGCGCTAACGGCATTCGGCAGCAGTCCCGAACGCACGCCGTTGGCGAGCGATGAGGTCTGGGTGCTCGCTCAGATCGTCCAAGCCGACGTGGGACAGATCACCGTCGGCAGCAGCGCGCGCTTCATCGCAGACGCATTTCAGGCGCAGCCGTTCACCGGCACGGTCGACGCCACCCCGGCCTACATCGATCAGACAACGCGCACCGCGCCCGTCCGCTTGCGCGTGCGTGATGGCGGGCATCGCCTGCGCCCCGGCATGACCGGCGGCGCAGCGATCGAAGTCGGCGCGCTGCGGGCTGCGGTAGTGGTGCCGTCCGTCGCCGTCGTCTACGACGCCGAGCGACCGGTAGTGTTCATCGAAGAGAGCGCCGGCCACTACAGCGCGCAGGCCGTCCAGCTCGGCGTCGCGCGCGATGGGCGCATCGAGATCGCCGGCGGACTCAGCGCCGGCGCACGGGTTGCCACCACCGGTGCGGCCAGCTTGCTGTCGGCGGTCCGACTGCCCGGCGCTTCCGACGTGAGACCGTAATCATGGTCGCGCGATTGGTGCGCGCGGCGCTGACGCACCGCACTGTCGTCTTCCTGCTCGCCACGGTTGTCGTACTGCTCGGGCTCTACGAAGCGTGGCAGGCGCCGCTCGATGTCTTCCCCGAGTTCGCGCCACCGATCGTCGAGATTCAAACTGAAGCGCCGGGCTTCGCGGCGCCAGATGTCGAAGCATTGGTGACCACGCCGCTGGAGTTGGCGCTAGCCGGCGCGCCGGAGATCAAGAACCTGCGCTCGACATCGACGCCCGGCTTGTCGGTGATCACGGTCGTGTTTCCGTACGGCGCCAATCCGTTGCGCGCGCGGCAGTTCGTCATCGAGCGCTTGGCACTCGCCGCGGAACAGTTGCCACGCGGCGTCAAGCCAGCGGTCGCGCCGCTGTCGTCAGCGCTGACGTACATTCTCGCGATCGGGTTGCGGGCCGGACCGGAGATGTCGCCACTGACCTTGCGCGATCTCGCCGAGTGGACGATTCGCCCCAGACTACTCGGCGTCGAAGGCATCGCCAACGTGTTGGTGTTCGGCGGCAACAGCCGTCAGATCCACATCACCACGACTCCCGAACGCTTGTGGGCCGCGCGTACCTCGCTCGACGATCTCGCGGATGCGGTGGCGGCCACCGATGCGCCGGCCGGCTCCGGCTTCTTCGACCGCGCGGGGCAACGCTTGCCGACCTGGCTCGACGGTCGCATTCACACCCCGGCGGATCTCGCACGCGCGCCGTTGCCCGCGCACGACGGAATGGCGTTGTCTGTTGGCGCGGTCGCCGATGTCGCCGAAGGTCCCGGCGTCGCGGTCGGCGGCGCGACCGTCAACGGAGAGCCCGGCGTGGTGTTGCTGGTCACCAGACAACCCGGAGTAAACGTGGTCGCCGTGACAGCCGCAGTGGAAGACGCGCTGCAGGCGGTGACGCGCGTGCTACCGCCGGGCGTACGGGTAGACCCAGCGATGTTCCGTCAGGCGACATTCATCGCCCACGCGCTCGGCAACTTGCGCCGCGCATTGTTGGCGGGCGCGGTGCTGGTAGTGCTGGTGCTGATCGTGTTCATCGGCAACCTGCGCGCCGCGCTGATCAGCGTCGTCGCCATCCCGCTCTCCTTACTCACCGCGGTGGCCGTGCTGCGCGCCGCCGGCGTAACCATCAACGTGATGGTTCTGGGCGGGCTCGCGATCGCCACCGGCGAAGTCGTCGATGACGCGATCATCGACGTCGAGAACGCGTGGCGCCGCCTGCGCAGCGCGCCGGCCGGATCGCGGGCCTTCGACATCGTGCTGGCCGCGTCGGTCGAAGTGCGCAGCGCGGTGGTCTACGCGACCGCGATGGTAGCGCTGGTGTTTCTGCCGGTGTTCATGCTCGGCGGCCTCGAAGGGGCATTATTCCGCCCGTTGGCCGCCGCATACGTATTGGCAACGCTCGCGTCGCTCGGTGTGGCGCTAACGGTCACGCCTGCGCTCGCGCTAGTGCTGTTGCCCGGTGCGGTGCGGCAGAATCCCAAGCCGCCGCGCTTGATGACCACGCTGCGCCGGCACTACGAGCGCGCGCTCCTGCGAGTGCTAGCCCACCCGGCAGCGGTGATCGTCGCGAGCGCGGTGACAGTGCTGGCGGGCGTCGCGTTGACGCCGCTGCTGCGGTTGGAATTCCTGCCGGATTTTCACGAGACCAATTTCGTCATGCACATGACCGGCGCCCCCGGCGTGGGGCTCGATGAGTCGGCGCGTGTGGGCGCGGTGGCGGCTCGGGCACTACTCGACGTGCCGGGCGTACAGTCGGTGGCGCAACAGATCGGCCGCTCCACTCTGTCGGAGGACACCTGGGGGGCGGAGCGCAGCGAACTGTTGGTGCAGTTGGCGGCCGATGTCGATGCCGCGCACATCACCCAGATGATCCGTGATCGGGTGGCGCAGATCGGCGGCTTCGCCTTCGATCTGAAGCAGTTTCTCAACGAGCGGATCGAGGAACTTTTGGAAGGGACCGGCGCTGCCATCGTCGTACACCTGCGCGGCCACGAGCTCGGCAGCCTGGAACAAGCCGCGCGCACGGTGAGCGAGCGCGTCGCCGCGGTTCCCGGCGCGGTGGACGTCTACGCGCCCGGCGCGCTGACCGCGCCGGGGATTCACATTCGCCCGCGCCGCGACGAGATGTTGCGGCTGGGCGTGCCGGTGTCGACCGTCGAGCGCGCGCTGCGCAGTGCACTCGGTGGGCTGCCGGTTGGGCGGCTGGTTGAAGGTGAGCGGCAAGCCGACGTGGTGTTGCGACTCGCCACCGACGCGAGCAGCGATCCGACGCGTATAGCGCGGTTACCGTTGATTTCGTCGAATGGTCGCGTGCTGCCGTTGAGCGCAGTTGCCGACGTGGAGGTCACGCCGTTGCGCAACGCCATTTCGCACGAGGACGGCGTCCGGACCATCGTGGTGCGGCTCGACGCCAGCGGTCGCTCGCTCGAACAAGTCGCGCGCGATGTCGCACACACCGTGGCCGACGTGGCGCTGCCGGCGGGCGTGTATGCCGAGGTCGGCGGCGAATACGTCGCCGCGCGCACTGCGCAGCAGCGCCTGCTGGGATTGGGCGCGCTGGCGTTGGTGGGAATCTTCGCGCTGCTGGTGTTCGACTTTCAGTCCGTGCGCCTCGCCGCGCTGACGATGGTGAATGTGCCGCTGGCGTTCGTCGGCGGACTCGCGGCGGTGCTGCTGGGCGCCGGCGGACGGCTGTCGCTCGGTGCGATTGTCGGCTTCGTGACGGTATTCGGCATCACGATCCGCAACGGCATCGTGTTGATCGCTCACTTTCGCCACGTCGAAGCCGAGCGCGGGCACGCGCTCGATCACATCGAGATCGCCACAGCGGCGGCGAATCGGCTGGCGCCGATCCTGATGACCGCTCTCACCACCGGCATTGCGCTACTGCCACTACTCGCTCTCGGAGGTCGCGCCGGCGGCGAAATCGAGCAGCCGATGGCCTTGGTGATCGTCGGCGGCTTGGTGACGTCGACGTGGCTGAATCTGTTCGTCGTGCCGATCTGGTACGCGCGTGCCGCAGCACCTCGCGCGTGACCGACCCAAAGAATCGGAATTCTGCGCAGAGACGCAGTGTCGCAGAGTCCAGGGAAGGCCCATGGAGGCGTACGTCTCTGCCTCTCTGCGTCCCTGCGTCTCTGCGGTGAATTCCGATTCTCTTCAGAACCTATTGCAGCGCGCCGCCGCAGCTCGATCCCGCGCCGGCGGTACAACCGAAGCAGTGTGCGGCGGTGCGGACGCGAGTACCGTTCAGATTCGACAGATCGTCGACGTTCCAAATCGTCAGAGCTTCGCCTCCGGCGGCGGACACAATCGGGAGTTCGAGCATCTGATTGAAGTCGCAGTCGTAGAGCGTGCCCTCCCACCCGACACTGAGCAAGCTGCGACACATCAGCCCCTCCACGGTTACGGGATTGAAGTGATTGACGAGCAGACCCATGTACTCGTCGAGCTTCCCCCAGCGCTGGAGCTGTTCGGCGAAGCGTTTGATCGGCATGTTGGTGATGGTGAAGAGATGGTGGAAATCGATGTCGAAGAGCGTTTTCAGTTCGAGTTTGTATCGGGCTTCAAGCTGCGTTTGCTCTGGCGGGAGGAAGTTGCCGACCGGGTTGTAGACCAGGTCCAACATCAACGATGAATCGGCAAGGCCGTAGCCGAGCTGATTGAGCCGACGCAGCGCGGCGATGCTTTGGTCGAACACCCCATGACCACGCTGCTGATCGACGTTTTCCGCGGTGTAACACGGCAGCGAACAGACCAGTTCCACGTCGTGGTCGCGATAGAACTCGGGCAGATACTCCATGCCGGACACACGCGTCACGGTAAGATTGCAGCGCACGATCACGCGCCGCCCAAGCGCGCGGGCCTGCTCGACCAACCAAATGAAATTCGAGTTGAGCTCCGGCGCGCCACCGGTGAGATCGAGCGTCTCAACGCCGGGATGCGCGGCCAGCAGCGCAACCACGCGCTCGGCAGTGGCGCGGGTCATGATCTCAGTCCGCTTCGGCCCCGCGTCGACATGGCAGTGATGGCAAGCTTGATTGCAAAGCTTGCCGACATTGACTTGCAACGTGCGAAGCGTGCCGCGCGTCAGCGGTGACAGACGATGCTCGCGCAGCGCGTCCTCGAAGTCGTGGTGCGGGTGAGTTTCAAGCTGAGTGTGCACACTGCTCCGATGCCGGATCGCGGCAGTTGTTGCAAGCTCGAAGGGACATGCCCAACCCCTTGCCATGGGAGACCAGCCGGCAGAATCACCGGGTTGGCGAGCCCATGAACCGACGGTGCTCCGCTCTGTGTTACTCCCGCAGGTGAATTCCCAACCGGTTAGCGGTAAAAGCAAGCGGCCGCGGATTAAAGAGATGAAACTGCCGAATGGCACACGTGCGGAGGTGGGCACGAAACTCGAGGACTACGTGCTCAACCCCTGGCACAGGGAGGGCCGCCACAAGGCTCGCGTGTTCGAGTCGGCGCTCGGGATCACCCTCGCAAACGCCAATGCGTTGCGGCGGGCCTTGCTCGACGCGGCCGCCAATTCGGACGATGTCAAGGACCGCGGCGACAACGGGTTTGGTTCGGAGTACACACTGAGCTTCTCGCTGACCGCGGGCAAGGCGAGCGCCAGGGTCTTGAGTGCGTGGATCATCCTGCACGGCGAGGACTTCCCTCGGCTCACGACCTGCTTTATAGTCTGACCATGCGCTCCGAGATTCATCTGCACGATGTCGTCGCGCTCTTGGAAGACATCCGGGCAAACCACTTCGAGACTGGCGAGCCACTCTTGTTGCGTCGTGGTCAAATCGGGACCGTCGTCATGAAGTACGACGACACCGTCGAGGTGGAGTTCGCGGATCGCAGTGGTCGTGCGTACGCGCTGCAATCGATCAGCACAGCCCGCCTCATGGTTCTCCACGACTCGCCGGACCATCCTTCAGTCGTATCCGCACAGTGACGGCATGGCCGGCGGGCATCGGGTCCGATAGCGGCCTAGGCTTGTGGGTCGCCTCGCAAATTGCCCTGGAGGGTGATCCGGAGGGATCGAGCCTATCAGCCGCTCCTACTGCACGGACTCCAGGGCGTTCACGTCTAATTTCACGAGTTCCGCTATTTCCTTGAGGATCGAACCTATCTGCTCATTCTCGGGCCCAGCTAGAGCTTCCCGAACGCGCTGACGCAGATCGTCCACAGTGTCAGGCGGGAACTCGGAAGGCAGATTCGGGTGCGACGACAGCAAATCCCGCAGCCATTGCAGTCCGGCCTGATTGCGTCGAGCAATCAGTGGTGTGAACAATCGAAACACCGCGTGCTGATCTCCCTTTAGCACTTCGGGATCGGACAATTCGGCGGCGTAGAGATTGAAGAACGTTTCGGAGATATTGCCGTCCATAGCCGCGGCTTCCTCATACAACTTTCGGCGATACATTTTGCGACCGCCGTCAGACAGGGGTTTCACGAGATCGTCATAGCCCTCAATAGCGTATGGCGGGGAGGATTCTCCACGCAGTATGAGCTTCGCGAATTCGACCAACGCGTCCTCATAGCTCTTTGGGAGCGTCAGTTTGGCTCCTTTCCCCACAAGCGCGGCTACCAATTTCACAAGTTCGCCGTTCTGGCGTAGCTCGTCTCGCCAGCGAGTCATCTCAACAGCATGCAGACCTTGCTCGCACCAGGCCGCAAACCCGTGGTCTAACGCCATGGCGGCGTGAACCAGCTCGCCATAAAGCCCAGCCTTCTCTGGCTCGAAATTGCCCGCCACGAGATCGCTGACGAGTTGTGAACTTACTCTCGCCAGCAGGGATCTAAACGCATCCCCCAGCTCGGCGCGGAGCAGTTCCCATCTTTGGACCACCACATCAGAAGTGTAGACTTCGGTGGCGTCGTCGCGTCCTGCGATCTCCTTGAGACACCAAACTACCAGAGGCTTCGATATCGGAGTTGCGTCGGCAACCTTCAGTAGGAGCGGAAAGTCATGGTTGCGCAGAACCAGATCCAGAAACTTCGCGTTGAACCATGGCGAGCCAGCCTTAAGAAATCCCATCAGAACCTCGTGCCCGTTCGTCGCATTACCGACCGTCGGCGGCGCCGGTATCGTGGGCGCGCTGCGCAAGTACAAGAACGAGCAAAGGGCAACTCCATCCTCATTCCCGCCGCTCTGAGCTTGATAGAGGTTATGGAGGAGGTGCCCGCCTGACGCGAGCGCCTTGATTCTTTCCTCCGTTGCTTTGTAAACCCCTCCAAGCTCGCAAAGGGTATTCAGCAGGGCGCCGACCTCCACAGCTCCGCAGGTTTGATCTGCTTGCAGCCTCTTCTCGACTGCTTTCACGATTGAGCCCCAGTCGACGCTGGAGTGTGCCGATTGTAATACACGCATTGCGCTCACGTGCTGGGCGCTAAACTTGCCGCTTCCAATCACTTCACGTACGGCATCGAGGACCGCTCCAGGATCGCCCGAGCGAAACAAGGGCCAGAAGTCGCCAGACTGATTCCTGCCCGCGAGTACTGCACATGCCGCGATGTACGCCGCTGGCCGCCAAGCGACCTCCAATCCCTCCGCGTATGCTTGCGCGCGGCCTGCCGCCTTGAGGTCACCCAAGAGGAGAACCATTCCCTCAACCCATTGCTCAACCGTTCCAGGCGCAACCTCCTCGCCGCTACGGGCCGCCACGCCAGTCAAGATCGCATCCAATTGCGTCCGCGCAAACGGAGAATCGGGAAGCAGCCTACAAAGAGCCGCCAATCCCCGAGCGGTCGTTGAGTCAAAGGGCCACCACTCGTGAACCATGGACGCGCCTTCGCGAAGGTCCTTAAGTATCGACCGCTGAGCTGGTTGCGAAGGCTCCTGCATCAATCCACTTTCAACCAAACAGTGTGCGGCATTCGCCAACCTTGCGTTCTCTGTGCTGGCCCAGTCGCTGAGCCGAATCGATTCGAGCACCGCCCAGAAGCCAGGATACGACGCAAGGCTCCCGAGACCTCCAGCATCTCCACTGCCAAGCGCAGCCTCGACCGGCTCGCGCAACACAAGCTGGTGTGCCAGCTTCTCCTCTACGTTAAAGGCGAGGACAGCGATGTGGTCGCGCACTTTGGAAGAAACGAGGCCGACTACTTCGCGCGTTGGGATCTCTCCTTTTCTTAAGCCATCGACGATTTTTTCGGGCGCTTGTCGTTCACCCGCACGCCAGAGGAGGACGTAGTATGCTGCGTCAGGCAGGGGAATCGTGTCCCCCCACTGCCGATGGATTGCGCCCAGCTGATTCACGAAGAGTTTCAGATCGCGGGGAGTCGGCGGCTCACTGCTTCCTCGGAGCACCGCGAAAAGTCGGTAGACCGAGTGAAACTCTGACTCTTCATGGTTCCGGGGAAAAGCCTCCTTCAGGAGATCCATCAAGTACGTCACCCAATTGGACAGAACTGGAAGGGGAACCCTGAACCGCACTTGAAAAGTTTTGGCGAGGAATGATTCGGTTACGCCTGCATTGTCTTTCCATAGCCCCTGGATACCATCGGGATCGTACAGGATCAGAATCCAAAGGCGTTTGAACCATGGCCACGATCGATCCCTCCGTTGCTCGAGGAAGGTCCGCAGCGTGGAGAGGATAGAGAGGGCGTCTGCCGCCGTCACTCGGTCGAGATTGTCCAACACGAGCAAGAGCCTCCGATTCTCGTTCGCCAGTGCCTCCTTGAGCAGGTCGCCAAAGTAGTCCTCGAATTCAATCGACGTCGGATCCGGGTCCTGAATGGTGGTTGTCTGAACCTGCGTCACCGCCTTGTTGACCAGAAGAGCCCAGGATTCCTCCTTAGTGGCTTCATCTGTTCGAGCGGCTTCATCTGTTCGCAGCGGACGAGTCAGGCCTACTAGCGTACCCACGATGAAATTCGCAAAGAGGACGAGAAGTGGCCCAAGCGAAAGGACAACTCCGCCCAGGAATTTCCACGCGAGCAAGGATGATCTCGTCGCTAGGGTGACGCCCTCATCGCGGAGGCCGGCCCCTAGCAGCGCGAGTCCGAGCGGCACGAGAAGGACCGAGAGTGTGAACTGCTTGCCAAGCGCGGTGAGTTTGGGTGTGGTCGTTGTGTTAGTAGTAGTCCGCTTGCGCGCGAGTTCTTCTGTCCGCTTGAGCCACGTCTCCGGGTTGACCCACTTCAACTGCCGCAGGTGGCGCGTGAGGCTCTCAAGAAACGTACGGCGCAGCGGGTCACCTTGATGCGCCCAAGCGTCGAACGGAAGAAGTGTGATGTCAGCTTCGTTCGTCAACTCCGCCGACAGCAAGTTCACCACCGTAGTTTTTCCGGAGCCCCACCCACCCTCAATGCCCACCGATCTTCCACCATCTTCGGATCGGACAAGATCGGCTAAAGCCGCCGCAACGCGATGGTGCGGCCCAAATGCGTCCTTTGTTGCAGGAGCGTCCGAGATCAGACGAGTTGTACAACCATTGGTTTCAGTCACCTTCACCTCTCGGCAAGTGTGAAGGTCCTAGCACAACTAATGCACCAGACGATAGAAGTGGGGTAGCAGATCAGCTCCCCGGACCAGGAGGTAAGTAATCATCGAGGGCATCCGCAACAGCGGAACCGCTCGTCCTGGGAAGCTGCCGTCTTTGTGACGGCGTCTCGAAGGACGTGCCTCGATGAAATCGACAGGCGGAGCCTGTTGGCGACGCGACGCCGCAGTGGCCAGGCGGTCTCACGTCTTCGGCGTGCTCGGCTTGTACGGAAGCACCGTCGGGATCATGAGGCGGCTGGCGACGATCTACCAGCGGCCCTGTTCGTTGAGCAGGTTCGTGCTCAAGCCATTTGTCCGCGTGGAACTTTCGGATGGAGCGCGCCGATGGGCAATGATATAGACCGGTCTATACGGAGGAGCGATCATGGCGCGCACCGCACGATCCCAAGCGACACCGAACGCACGGGCGAAGATCTTCACCAACGGGCGCTCGCAAGCCGTTCGATTGCCGCGACAGTTTCGGTTCGAGGGGAAGGAGGTTGCGATCCGGAAGGAAGGAGAAGCGGTCGTCTTGGAGCCGGTGGCGAAGCGCAAGTGGCCCGCCGGCTACTGGCAGCGCATTGACCGGCGCGCGAAGGATCTCGATTTGGGCCGGATCGTTCCGATCGGAGGACGGCTCCTCGATCTCGCCGCCAACGACGCGTGATCTGGCTGCTCGATACCAATGTCTTGATTCACGCGGTGCGCGGCCGCCCACCTGGTGTCCGTGCGCAGCTCCAGCGGCAGAGCCCCGACGACGTTGCCGTGTCCAGCATCACGGTCGCCGAACTGTGGTATGGCGCCGAAAAGAGCGTCAGCCCAGCACGGAAGCGTGAGGCGTGGAGAACCGTGATCGAGCCTTTCCAGATCATCGCTTTCGATCGTGACGCCGCGGAGCAGCACGCACGAATTCGATACATCCTGCGTCACCGACCGATCGGAGAGCGCGACCTATTGATCGCCTCGATCGCGCTTGCACAGAACCTCATCTTGGTCACGCACAACGCCGCAGAGTTTTCTCGCGTGCCGCGACTCAGGGTTGAGGACTGGGCTACGATCTGAGCGTCGTCCTTCCGGTCCGCGAGGGACTCCACTGTAACGAGCCAGCATCGCCGTGGCCAAGCGCCAAGCTGTCTCAGCTCTTCGGCGTGCTCGGCTTGTACGGAAGCACGGTAGGGATCATGAGGCGGCTGGCGACGATCCACCACCGGCCCTGTTCGTTGAGGAGGTTGGTACTCAGCCGACCTTTGCGCGGAGGGATTTTCGTCCCGTCGGGAAGAACGACGCCGTCGAGTTCGTAGGTGCCGTCGATCAACGCCACATCCTGGGTGATGAACCACACCGAGTCGATGTTCAGCGTCAGGTGCGAATCCTTGAAAATGGTCGCGTGCTCCTTCGTGAACAGCGCGATGACCTGATCGCGTCCCTTGGCGACTCGCCCGTCGGGCTCGACGTGGTCCCCGTCCTCCGCCCAACCGCTGGTCAGCGCCGCCACGTCGTGTTTGTTCCACGCCGCAGTGAACTGCTCGTAGACCTTGCGGATGGCCTCTTCGTTCTTGATGTCGGACTTGAGCTTGCCGACGTCGCTCTTGGGAGCGGCGTTCTCTGCGGCAGCCGCGAAGCTGGCCGCACACAACAAGACGACTACGATTGCGAGCTGTCTCATCGGACTCCTCCCAATTTGAACTTCGTCCAGTTCGGACTTCGCCCTGTCTCCGCGCACGCCTCGCTCAGGTTCCCGATGCGATGAGATGAGCGATGGTGAAGAACTCCTCGGTCAGTCCAGTTTTCGCGCCCTGATTGAAATACCATCCCTGCTCGGCGGCATACTTGGCGCTCGGCAGCGCGGCGCGCGTGGCATGGCGTAGCTGCACATCAACCATGGTGATGCTCGGATTGAATGGCATCTCGTCGGGATACTCGATGGCGCCAGCGGTCGGCGCGTGCTTGCGGAAGGAGTACTGGTTCAACCAGACCTTCTGGAGCTGCCCGGCGCGATCGTAAATGTCGGTGAAGGTGATGAGGTAGCTTTCCTTGTCGATGAAGAGAACGCGCTTGCCGTACGCATACTGCGGCTGCTTCGGCGTGCCGTCGATGACGTAGACCTCGCGCTTCTCCCAGTTGTCGCAAAACACGAAGTCTCCGCTCCCCGGGCAGTACTCGACCGGAAATTTCTCCGCGTGAAATGCACCGAGCATCGTCTTCTCGCCAAGATACTTCCAGTCGAACCAGCCGATCTGGCCGGCATAGCCGCTGTAGCTGTCGACATCGGTGTCCTGGCCGAACAATGAATCGGAACGCTGGGAACTCGATAGGCGGCGGACGCGCCTGAGGGTGGGGAGATAGAGCCACGTGTCGTCTTGGTGATCCGGGTCGAGGTAGCGAATGGCGGTGAGGCCGATTCCCTTCAGATCGAACGGCTCGAGGATCGGGTGCAGCGAGGTCTTGTATCGCACCTTGTCGGGGTTCGGCAGCTCGGGCTTGGGATCGACATAGAGGCGCGAGGTGTAGAAGAGCACGCGCAGGTGATCGAGCAGGTAGTGGCGTTCGGGGGCCATGGGTCCGTCGGTGACCGGTCCGGTGTCGGCATCGAAGTTACGCGCGTCGCTGTCGTCGGTCACGTACGGCTTGTACTCGTAGTTCCACATGATCTTGAGAGCGATCTGCGGATCATTTGCGTCGAGCTTGGGGAACGGCAGGCCGGTGATGTGGCCTTCGATCGAGCGGCCATCGGGCGCGAGCTTGACCTGGCCGGCATTCTTCTCGGTGGCCTCGCGGAACGCCTTGTCCCATTCTATCTTCTTGTACGGGACGATCTTCAGTTGCATGCCGCGCTCGATGCACCACTTGACGCCGGGCGACACGAGATCAGCAACCTTATCGATGTTGTCCTTGGAAATCGTCTGCCCCGGCTCGACATCAGCCGGCGCCAGGCTCGTGGTACCCAACAACAAAGCGGTGGCGACGCCGCAGATCCAGGCACGCCGTGATCCATCCGTCATCTTGTCTGCCTCCAACCTGCTTCGCTCGGTGTGACATGCTCTCGGAGCTTTGCACGAAGCGACCGCCCCATACTGCAACAAGAGTCCCCGAGTCAACCAAATACGAGGACGCGAGCTTTGGTGTCGCTGTTTCGGGTGCGAATTCGCGGCGCCTCTCGGTCGTTACGGAATCAGCACGACACGCCCGAACGCCTGGCGACTCTCGATGAATGCATGCGCGGCCGCCGCTTCAGCGAGCGGGAAGGTGCGATCGATGACGATCTGCAACGCGCCGCGCGCCACGTCGTCGAGATGGCGTTGGATCATGGCGTGCACGCGCTGGTGGTTCAGCACCAGCTCGGCGCCGAGGAAGATCCCCGTCAGCGTCTTGTTACCGGGGCGCAACTGATCGGGGTTGGGAACGTACGCGTCGCGGCCTGCCGAACCGACGTAGCTGATGCGGCCGCGATACGCCGCCGCCGCGATGCTGCCTTCAAGCGTACGGCCACCGACGGAGTCGACGATGAGGTCGGCGCCATGTCCTTGAGTCAGCCCCTGCACCGCACCGACGAAGTCGCTCGTCCGATAGCTGATGCCATGGTCGAGGCCGTACTGCTTGAGACGTTCGAGCTTGGCGTCACTCGACGCCGTCGCCAACACGGTCGCGCCGGCGCGCTTGGCCAGCTGAATCGCCGCCATGCCGACTCCACTCGCCCCAGCATGGACCAGCACGATCTCGCCGGCCCGCAGACGGCCGAACTCGAACAAGCAATCATCGGCAGTGCCAACGGCGATCGGCACGCAGGCACCGAGTTTCAGATCCAGCTCGTTGGGTAAGACCCACGTCATCTGCGCCGGCACGACGGCCTGCGCCGCATGTGAGCCATGCATCATCACCGCGACGATGCGCTGGCCCACGGCGCGATCGCGGACGCGCTCACCGACGGCGCGGATAACGCCGGCGCATTGATAGCCGACGATGTGCGGCCGGGACGCCAGCTCGCCGCCGGCGCGATGCAGCGTGTCACCGCCCTCGATGCTGATCGCGCCGACGTCGATGAGGACACTGCCCGCGTCGCAGACGGGGTCCGGCACGTCTTCGTAGCGAAACACCTCGGGGCCACCAGTTTCGTAATACACGGCTGCTTTCATGCGCTTCACCTCCGGAAGGAGCTGCGGACTATGAACGGCGTGAAAATCGATCTGAATTCGCGTGCGGGGTCGTTGCAATCAGGCGTCGTCTGACATAGGAAAATCAAGCGTTTTACGCTTGGAGAGGTGGCCGAGTGGTCGAAGGCGCGCGCCTGCTAAGCGCGTGTAGGGGCTTATACCTCTACCGAGGGTTCGAATCCCTCCCTCTCCGTCACTACTTCGGACAATACGAAGGTTGAGTTCCGGACCCGACGTGTGGTCGCCCGCACTTGGTGCGATTGACCACCATCGCCGTGATCTCGCGCGGCGCAGTCAGCACACCACGAATGTTTACATCCGCACCGGTAGTGAGATCGGAACAGGCGAGTGGGGTTTGCGACGTGCCACTAACGCGGTGGATCTCGGTGTCGGATTGGATCACAACCGCCAGCGTCCAGTTGCCGTGTGAGGTCAGATGGGCCTGGAACGTACCGCCCTCCTCGGAGCACTCCGAGTCGTCGTCGAGTTGCAGCTCGACGTTGGTGACGCGGACCTCGTCGGAGGTGACGCGACCTCGAATGATGTGTAAGTCGCGCAAGGTCGTGATCGCGCCATCAAGAACAGTGAGGTTGAGGGTGCTAGGTGCCGTGGTGTCGGGCGCGCGGAATTCCAGTACCCGATCACCGGCGATCGGTCCGACCAACAGGAAGCTGCCGTCCGCGGCGGTAGTGTCGGCAACATCGGTTCCCTGAATGCCGACCCAGACCCCGCCGAACCCTGAGGCCTGACCGGCATCGCCTGCCGACGTGCCACCGACGACTATATCTTGAATGTTGCCCTGCACGGTGGCGCTACCACTGATGCCACTGCCGCCCACGCCACCATCGGCGCACCCCAAAACGTGGCAGCACGCCGCGAGTCCAATCAGCAAGAGCGTCAATCGCGGCAACGGCCGGGTCATCGTCGGGTTCCCTTCGTACGGCGGGCCGCTCGTGGGCGGTCCTGCGCTCGCGACTTGGTCGTCAGATTCTCCTCAGCCAAGTATATACCAAACGAGACCCGTGTGCGTCTGCCCCCCGGGGACTTGGGATTGCGATCGCGATCGACGCCGGCGAGCGCGCTGTTGCCTTCGAGCAGCGCCCGCATCGCGAGATTGCACAGGCGACGCCGCAGCGCCGGTAAGGCGACGGCCCCGATGTTGTCGTAGCTGGCCTTTCGTTGAAAGCGACTACCCGAGGGGTTGGCGGACAAATTGTGGATCACAGTCTCGACAAACTCGGCGGCATCGCGGCCCAAGATGTCGAGTTTCTCGGAAAGGCCGCGAATGGGGACGTATCCCATCTCCGTAAGAGCAACCCGACCGCGGGTTACACGAACCGCACCGACTTCGGCAAGCTGAGCCAGCACCAGGGTGGGATCAGCCGAGACACTCGCCGCGAGTTCGGCGAAAGAGCCGCGCCCCCGCAGCAGCAGCACGCGCGGGCGACCGCGGATCGAGTAGCGCCGATCACTCAACCAGTGGCCGGCAAGGCGCAGGCCAATCTCGTAGTCGATGCTTGGAGCCAACCTAGGGGCGCCGGCACTCGCAGCCATCGCATCGGAGGCCGCGGCCACAAACGCCGCAGCCCCGATTCCCTCACGAGTTGCGGCACGGGCGAGCGGCGTCAGAATTCGCCGCACGGCCTCCAAGAGTCCGATCTGCGCCAGCGCGCTGCCAGACTTGCGCCTCATTGACTTCCTTTGCGCGGGCGCACTAACGAAGTAGCCACCACGTCATCCAACTCAGCATGCCCCACAGCCCAACGCTCAGCCATACAGAAACCACTGCGCCGAGTAGTAACGGCACGCCCGGGCCGTTCCAGGTCCAAATTGTTCGCTCAGGCAGAAGCACGTGCCACCCCCTCCTCCTCTCGCCGGGCTCTATGCTTACGCCCCCAGCGGGCAATCTCAGAGCGCAAGTAGTCGCTGTCAATTCCCAAGACTCCGCAGATGCTCTCAAAGGAAAAAATCCACGAAAGGTCGTGCGATCGGATCCACAAATCGGCTTCGCGAAATCGTCGCTGTTCATGAATCGTGCGGACGTCGATATAGGTCTGGTAGCAGCGCAGCGTCTCCTTCAGAATCGCCCACATGAGCCGCTGTACACCGTCGTCCAACTTCGCATCGTCAAAGCGCGACCGCGACTCGAGTGCGAAGCGGGAGATGCGACGTGATAGGAGACCGTGCGGCTGATGCGGTCTGAGTTCACGCACTTTGGGAGAAGGGGCTGGTTCGCTGGACGTCATGCGCATTACTCCTTGACGGACAACAGTGAAGTTTGCTTGGGTGCCTGACTCCCTTGGCTCATACTGATGGGAAATATATCCCATAAATTTAGGCTACACAACCCACGGCCTGCCTTTTTCTTTGCAGCCGCCGTCGGCCTTACCATCTCACAAGCGGCGCTCGGGGGCGCCACCATCGACTTCGAGCGAAGCCTCACCGTGGGGACAGAGCCCGTCGCTTTGGTGGTCGCTGACTTCAACAACGATGACAACCCAGACCTTGCCGTCGCCAATTCGGGCGACGATACGGTGTCCGTGATCCTGAGTCTGGGTGGCGGTGGCACGTCACGTTCCTACCCAGTTGGCCGCACGCCGATGGCACTCGCTGTGGGTGATGTTGACGGAGACGGGGCACTAGATCTCTTGGTGGCCAACATGGGCGACGCGAGTGTGACCATCTTGGCGGGCTCGCGCAGCGGCCAATTCACCACCAAGTCAACACTCCCGATTCTCAGCGGTGTCCGGGCGTTGTCTCTTGCCGACATCGACCGCGACGGTCGATTGGACCTCGCGGCCTCCGACGGAAACCGTGCGGTGTCGATTCTTCGGGGCCAGGCGGCATTCCAATTCTCCACTGCGAGTGTGCTCACCGCTGGACGGGGACCCAGCGCCTTGACGTTCTGCGATCTCGACCGTGACGGCTTCTACGATCTTGTCGTGGCGAACAATCTGGGTGGTAGCGTCTCGATCTTCCGTGGCAACCCCGACGGGACGTTCCTGCCACCGACCGAGCTGTCGGTAGGATCGTTTCCGTCGTCTGTGATTGTCACCGACGCCACCAACGATCGGCGACCCGACGTTGTGGTCACCAACGAGTTGACCGACGAGGTTGTCATCCTCCCTGGCAATCTTGACGGCACCTTCGGCGAGCCGATCGTCATCGGCACCGCCGGCGTACCAGAGCATGCGGTGGTGCGTGACTTGAACGGCGACGGAATTGCCGATCTCATCGTCGCCAACAGCTTCGGCGACAGCGTCTCCGCCTATGCCGGTGTGGCAGACGGGACCTTCCCGAGTCGGATTGATTTTCCGGTCGGCACCACTCCATTCGACGTGGCCACCGCCGACCTCAACGGCGACGGTAAGCCAGACTTGGCCACCGCAAATCTCGATGAAGACACGGTGACCGTTCTGCTCAACACGACCGATTTCAGGGTACGACCCGGTGACACTGATAGTTCGGGCGTAGTGGACGCCCGCGATACAGACGCAACCGTCGAAGAACTCTTCGACGGCGACGGCGACAGTTTACTCGATGGCGCCGGCGGTTCGTTTCCTTCCGGCGCGGGCGTTGACGCGAACGGCGACAAACGGATTCGAGTGAGCGACGTAACGGCGGGACTACAAGCCCGCGCGGGTACGTTGCGTTTCAGGTAGGCTTAGGAAGGGACCAGGGCGGAGTGACGCCAAGCCATCCCACCGACATTCGCCCAGGAACAACACAGGCCCGGACCACATCCTGGCCGGGCCTGCGAGATACAAACATACGTGCGCTACTGCGCAGCAGCCTTCTTCTCTTGGACGCGCTGCCGGCGGGCACGTTTCCGTTCCGCCTCGGTCTTGCCGACCTCGCTCCGCTCTGTCAGCTCGACAACCGACATGGCGGCGGCGTCGCCGCGGCGCACGCCGAGCTTGATCACACGCGTATAGCCACCGGGACGATCACGAAACCGCGGCGCGATGTCGTCGAAGAGTTTCTTAACGACCGAAGCGCTGCGCACGAAGGCGAGTGCCTGCCGGCGGGCATGCAGCGTGCCGCGCTTGCCCAGCGTCACGATGCGGTCGGCAAAGGAGCGCAGCTCCTTCGCTTTGGCGTCGGTAGTCCGCACGCTCTCGTGTTCGAGGAGCGAAGTGACCAGGTTGCGGAAGAGCGCCTTGCGGTGCGCGCTCGTCCGATTGAGTTTCCGTCCAGACTTTAGATGTCGCATGGCTTCTTCGGGCTCCTGCCGCCAGCCTGTCGCCGGCGGCGGGGACTACGCCGACTCGCGCTCCTTGGCCATGCGCCGATCGAGTTCCTCCCGCGCTGGGAAGTTCTCGATGCGCATGCCGAAGTCCAACCCCATTTCGTGCAAGATCTCCTTGATCTCGTTCAGCGACTTGCGGCCGAAGTTCTTGGTCTTGAGCATCTCGCCTTCACTGCGCTGCACCAACTCACCGATGTACTTGATGTCGGCATTCTGCAGGCAGTTGGCGGAGCGCACCGACAGCTCGAGTTCGGCCACGCTGCGGAAGAGATTCTCGTTCAGCGTCGGTTGGCGCTGCTCGGCTACCTCGGCCATCTCGGCGGTTTCCTCGAAATTGATGAAGACGCTGAGCTGATCTTGGAGAATACGGGCCGCGTAGGCGACCGCGTCTTCCGGACGCACGCTGCCGTCGGTCCACACTTCGAGGGTGAGCTTGTCGTAGTCCGTGCGCTGACCGACGCGCGCGTTGCTCACGTTGTAGTTGACCTTGCGCACGGGTGAGAATACGGCGTCGATCGGAATGGTCCCGACCGGATCGCCCTCTTCTTTGTTGCGCTCGGCAGGTACGTAGCCTCGGCCGCTGCGGATGTTCAGATCGATATCGAGCTTGCCCTCTTTGGCAAGCGTAGCGATGTGTAGGTCCGGATTGAGAATCTCCAGATTGGGACCGCCCTGGATATCGCCGGCCTTGATCTCGCCCACGCCCTTCGCCTCGATCCGTGCCGTGCCTTGCAAGCCGTCATGCAAGCGCAAGCGCACTTCCTTGAGATTGAGGATGATATCGGTGACGTCTTCGCGCACCCCGGGTAGGGTCGAAAATTCGTGCAGCACGCCCTTGATGCGCACTGCCGTGATCGCCGAGCTTTGCAGCGACGAAAGCAGCACGCGGCGCAGGGCGTTGCCGACCGTGACCCCGAAGCCGCGCTCGAACGGCTCGCCCACGAACTTGCCGTAGGTCGGCGTTAAGGTCTTATCGTCCGCATCAAGTTTCTTCGGCTTGAGCAGATCACGCCAATTGCGTTGTGCATGCATTGATTCCTCCGCAACGGTTCCCAGTATCGATCGAATCCAATCGAGCCTGGTCCATTTACTTCGAATAGAGCTCCACCACGAGCTTCTCGTTGATGGGCATGGTCAAGTCTGCCCGTGTCGGCAGCGCCTTCACTCGACCGGTGAATGCTTCGCGTTGGACTTCGAGCCAGTCGGGAGTGCCGCGTCGTTCGGCCTGCGCCAACGCCTCCTGAATACGCACGACCACGCGGCTGGCCTCGCGTACGCTGACCACCTGACCCGGCTTGAGCAAGAACGAAGGGATGTTGACCGTCCGCCCGTCAACAGCGAAGTGGCCATGACGCACGAGCTGGCGAGCCTCGGCGCGCGAGGTCGCGAATCCCATTCGATAGATCATATTGTCGAGCCGACGTTCGAGCAGCAACAACAACTGCTCGCCGGTGATGCCACGCGCGCGCTCCGCCATCTCGAAATAGCGTCGGAACTGGCGTTCGAGTAAGCCGTACATGCGCTTGACCTTCTGCTTCTCGCGCAACTGCACGGCATACTCGGAGAAGCGCACCCGTCCTTGCCCGTGATCCCCGGGCGGATAGTTCCGCCGCTCGATGGCGCACTTGTCGGTGTAGCAACGCTCGCCCTTGAGGAACAGCTTCAAACCCTCACGGCGACAGAGTCGACAGACAGAATCGGTATAACGAGCCACAGCGCTCTCCTGACTTACACGCGCCGCCGCTTCGGTGGGCGGCAGCCGTTGTGCGGAATGGGGGTCACATCTTTGATGATCGAGATCGCGAAACCGGAGGCCTGCAATGCGCGCAGGGCCGACTCGCGACCGGCGCCCGGGCCTTTCACAAACACCTGCACTGACCGCACGCCTAGTTCCATCGCCTTCTTCGCCGCCGCCTCCGCCGCGAGCTGCGCCGCGAACGGGGTTCCCTTGCGAGAGCCCTTCAGCCCCACGGAACCGGCACTGGCCCACGCGACGACTCCGCCGGTCGGATCGGTGATGGTGACGACGGTGTTGTTGAAGGTCGAATGAATGTGCGCCACGCCTTCGCTCACGATGCGCTTGGTCTTCTTGCGCTTCGGAGCGGCCGTGGCCGCTTTGTCCGGCGCTTTCGCCTTCTCGGTTGTTGCTTCGTCTTTCGCCATGAGTCCTCTCAGTCCGACTTACTTCGCCGGCGGGGCTTTCTTGCCCGCGATGGTGCGGCGCGGTCCCTTGCGCGTCCGAGCGTTGGTGTGGGTCCGCTGCCCGCGCACCGGCAAGTTGCGCCGATGCCGTAACCCACGGTAGCTGCCCATGTCCATAAACCGCTTGATGCTCATCGCGATCTCGCGCCGGAGATCGCCCTCGACCTTGAAGCTTTGGTCGATGACCTGGCGGATGCGCACGATCTCGTCGTCATTGAGAGCGTCGCTCTTCGTGTTCGGATCGATCTTCGCCTGTCCAAGAATTTTGTTGGACGCGGATCGGCCGATCCCGAAGATGTAAGTCAGCGCCACTTCCATGCGCTTGTTGCGGGGCAGATCCACCCCTGCGATTCGTGCCATGTTGTGCCTCTCTTAGCCCTGGCGCTGCTTGTGGCGCGCGTTACTGCACAGAATGCGCACGACGCCCTGCCGGCGCACCACTTTGCAATTCTTGCAAATCTTCTTCACTGATGCTCGTACCTTCACGACTGACTCCAATCTCCGACTCACATCTCGCTGAGCACGTAGGGACCCTTGTCGGTCACGGCCACTGAGTGCTCGAAGTGCGCCGAGCGCTGGCCATCCACGGTCACCGCCGTCCAGCCGTCGTCCTTGATCATCACGTCGGCGACTCCGGCGTTCACCATCGGTTCGATCGCGAGCACCATCCCCGCGCGCAGCCGCACGCCGCGGTCGCGGAGACCGAAGTTGGGGACTTGCGGATCTTCGTGCAACCGTTTCCCAATCCCGTGACCCACGAAGTCACGCACCACCGAGTAGCCTTCGCGCTCGGCGTGCTCCTGAATGGCCGCGGAAATATCGCCGATGCGCTTACCGACGCAGACCTCTTGAATGCCGGCCTGCAGCGATTCGCTGGTGACGCGCATCAAGCGTTCGTCCGCCGTCGTCACGGCGCCCACGGGGACCGTCATCGCCGCATCGCCGAAGTACCCCTCGTAGCAAACCCCGAAGTCGAGGCCAACGATGTCGCCCGCTTGTAGGGCGCGATCGTCGGAAGGAATGCCGTGCACCACCTCCTCGTTGATCGAGATGCAGACACTGCGCGGATACACGCGTCCGGCAACCTCGTAGCCCTTGAAGGCGGGGCGCGCCTTGTGCTTACGCGTCATTTCCTCGGCCACGGCATCGAGCGCTCCAGTGGTCACACCCGGGCGCACGCGCGCTCGCAGTTCCGCCAACACTTCAGCGACGATGACGTTGGCATGACGCATCAGCTCGATCTCTTCGCGGGACTTCAGCATGATCATTGCGGTGCCGGAATCCGAGTGAGAATGCGATCCAACACTTGCTCGCTGCTGCCGACACCATCAACTTCACGCAGCAGGCTGCGCGTGCGGTAGTAAGCCAACAACGGCTCGGTTTCCCGTTGGAAGACATCGAGACGGGCAACGATGGTGTCTTCCTGATCGTCATCACGTTGATACAGTTCGCCGTTGCACTTGTTGCACAAGCCGGTGTTGACGGGCGGATTGAAAATGATGTGGTACATGGCGCCGCATTCGCGACACGTCCGCCGTCCGCTGAGCCGTTTGATGATCTCTTCGCGCGGGACGATGAGGCTGATGACGTGATCGACCTGCTTCGCCACGCTGGCGAGCATCGGCGCCAGCGCCTCAGCCTGGGCGACGTTGCGAGGAAAGCCATCGAGGATGAACCCCGGCTGGCAATCCGCTTCGCGCACGCGTTCCTCGATGATGCTCACCACCAAAGGGTTGGGCACCAACTCGCCGCGATCCATGTACCGCTTAGCTTGCAATCCTGTCTCCGTCTTCCGTTTCACCGCAGCGCGCAGCAAGTCTCCAGAGGAAATGTGGGGCAGCTGAAATCGCTCCTGGAGCAGCTTCGCTTGGGTCCCCTTCCCGACACCCGGAGGGCCGATGAGAATCACCTGCACCACGCCGCCTCAACCGCCGCGTTACCGACGCCCCCGCAGCCGGCCGCCGCGCATGAAGCCTTGGTAACTCCGCGTGAGCAGATGGGTCTCCATTTGTGCAACCGTGTCGAGGGCGACGCCGACGACGATCATCAGCGCGGTCCCGCCGAAATAGAAGGGTACATTGAGTCGCTGCACTAGGATCGTCGGCAGCACACACACCGCGGCGACGTACATGGCTCCGCCCAGCGTGATGCGCACCAGAACACGATCAATGTACTCCGCGGTGCGTGGACCGGGACGAATGCCCGGAATGTATCCGCCAAACTTCTTCATGTTCTCAGCGACGTCGCTGGTGTTGAACGTCACCGCCGTATAAAAGTAACAGAAGAAGACAATCAGCCCGATATACACGAGTTCGTAGAACCACCCGCCGGGCCGCAAATACTCCGCCGCAGTCTGCGCCCAGGGCGTCTCCAGGAACCCCGCGATGGTCGCAGGAAACACTAGCAACGACGAGGCGAAGATGGGCGGAATCACGCCAGAGGTGTTCACTTTGAGCGGCAAGTGCGAACTCTGGCCACCATACATGCGGCGACCGACTACGCGCTTGGCGTATTGGACGGGAATCCGCCGCTGGCCGCGTTCACACAGAATGATGAACGCCACCACCGCCACCATGATGAGGACCAAGAAGAGCATCAAGAAGATACTGAGTTCGCCCTCGCGAAGAAACTCCAACGTGGTAGCGGTCGCCGACGGTAGCGCTGACACAATCCCCGCAAAAATGATCAACGAGATGCCGTTGCCGATGCCGCGCTCGGAAATCTGCTCGCCCAGCCACATAATGAACGCGGTGCCCGAGCTGAGTGTGATGACCGTCATCAACCGGAAGCTCCATCCCGGATGGAACACCACCGCGCCCACACCACCCGGAGCCTCCAGCTTCTCGAGGCCGATACTGATGAACAGGCTCTGAATCACCGACAGCACCACCGTGCCGTAGCGCGTGTACTGCGTGATTTTGCGGCGACCGACTTCGCCCTCTTTGGACAACCGTTCGAGAAATGGCACCACGACGGTCAGCAGTTGCAGAATAATCGACGCGCTGATGTACGGCATGATGCCGAGCGCAAAGATAGAGAACTGCTCCAAAGCGCCGCCCGAAAGTAGATTGACGAAGCCGAAGACCGTATTGCGCTGCGCGGCGAAGAACGCCGCCATCGCCTGGCCATCGATGCCCGGCGTCGGGATGGCCACGCCGAGCCGATAGACAGCCAACATCCCGAAGGTGAACAGCAGCCGCTTGCGCAGCTCTGGAATCTTCGAGGCGCTTTGGAAACCTTCAAGCACCGGCAATGACCTCCACTCGGCCGCCCGCGGCTTCGATCCGCTGTTTGGCGCTCTCGCTGAATTTGTGGGCGTGCACAGTGAGCGCCTTGGTCAACGATCCCTCACCCAACACCTTGACCGGGAGACCGCTGCGGACGACTCGCTGCGCAACGAGTTGCGCCGGATCGACCGTGGCGCCCGCCTCGAATCGGGCTTCGAGCGTCTCGAGATTCACGATCTCGAACAGGTGACGACGTGGGCTGCGAAAGCCGTGCTTGGGCAAGCGGCGCTGCAACGGCATCTGCCCGCCTTCGTACCCCGGCGGCGTGTTACCGCCCGAGCGCGCGGCGCGACCTTTATGACCCTTGCCCGACGTCTTGCCATGCCCGGATCCGGGACCCCGTCCCACACGCTTCCGTTTCTTCGTGGCGCCAGGTGCGGGCGCGAGGTTGCTGAGATTCATCTACGCCTCCACCTGCACCAGATGCTGCACCTTACGAATCATGCCGAGCACGCAATCGCTTTCACGCACAATAACGGTGCGGCCCACTCGGGTGAGACCGAGTCCGCGCAATGTATCGCGCTGCCGCGTGTTCTGCCCGATCGGGCTGCGCCGCAGCGTCACCTTCAACATCCGCGCATCGGCCATGCTACCCTCGAATCTCTTCCAGCGAGCGGCCGCGAGCCGCCGCGATCTCTTCCGGCAATCGCAACGCACGCAGCGCTTCCATCGTCGCCTTGACCATGTTGTGGGGGTTGTTCGAGCCCAGGCACTTGGTCAACACGTTGCGGATGCCGGCCAACTCCACGACCGCGCGCACGCCGCCACCGGCGATCACGCCGGTCCCATCTGCGGCCGGGCGCAGCAGCACGTGGCCGGCGCCAAAGTGGCCCTGGATTTCGAAGGGAATGGTGCCGCCGATCAACGGGACCGTCAACAGCGTCTTCTTCGCGTGCTCGATGCCCTTGCGGATCGCTTCGGGCACTTCGTTCGCCTTGCCCAGACCATAGCCAACGTGGCCGTTGCCGTCGCCCAACACGATCAGCGCGCTGAAGCTAAAGCGGCGTCCGCCCTTGACGACCTTGGCGACACGGTTGATGTGAACAACCTTCTCCTTCAGTTCCATCCCGTGCGCTTCGATGCGCTCACGTGCTCTGCCGAATGCCATCGTCGCTCCTTTAGAACTTCAGGCCCGCTTCGCGCGCGGCGTCGGCGAGGATCTTGATCCGGCCGTGATAGAGAAATCCGTTGCGATCGAACACGACCTCATGGATGGCGCGCTCCTGACACAACCGCGCAATGAGCGCACCGACCTCTTTGGCCGCCTCGCCGTTAGCGGTCTTCGCCAGTTGCTCGCGCAGCGTCGGCGAGAGCGTCGAGGCCGCCACTAAGGTGCGGCCGGTCTCGTCGGAGATCACCTGGGCGTACACGTGCTTGTTGCTGCGATAGACCGACAGCCGCGGCCGCTGATCGGTGCCGCGCACGCGGCGTCGCACGCGGGTCTGTCGCCGCTGCCGCGCAATCCGTTTTTCGTTCCCTACCATGACGTGCCTCTCGCTCTCGGGCTACCGGCTCAGGCGCCGGCCGCACCGGCAGCTTTGCCGGCCTTACGACGAATTTTCTCGCCGGCGTACTTCACGCCCTTGCCCTTGTACGGTTCGGGCGGACGCAGCCCGCGCAAGCCCGCCGCCACTTCGCCTAACACTCGACGATCGCTGCTTTCCAGCGTGATGAGCGTCTGCTTCTCGATCTTCGCCTGTACACCCTGAGGCAATTGATAAACGATCGGATGGGAGAAACCGAGGCTCAACTGGATCGCGTTGCCCTTGACCTCGGCACGATAACCGACACCGACAATCTCCAGCGAGCGGGTGAAGCCGGTGCTCACCCCGGTGACCATGTTCGCCACCAACTTGCGTGTCAGGCCGTGCAACGACCGCGCATTGCGCCCATCGCCTTCGCGGGTGACCCGGAGAGTGGCGCCGTCGTGTGCGAGCGCGATGCCGGCAGGCAACGTATGGCTCAGCTTACCCTTGGGCCCTTCGACTTTCACGTCGGCGCCGGTCACGTTCACCTGAACGCCACTGGGCACTGGAATAGCTAATCGGCCGATGCGTGACATACGCGTCCTACCAAACCGAACACAACACCTCGCCGCCGAGGCCTCGCTTGGTCGCTTCGCGATCAACCAAGACCCCAGCCGACGTGGACAGAATGCTGATGCCGAGCCCCGCGCGCACCGACGGGATCGCCCGCGTGCCGACGTAGGTCCGCAAGCTGGGGCGGCTGATCCGCTTGATGCCCGTGATCACCGGGCGGTTCTTGCCGTCGTATTTCAGCGAGACCCGCAGCACCTTGCGATCCCCCTGTTCGACGACGCTGAAGTCCGACAGGTAGCCTTCGTGCACAATCACTCCGACAATGCGCTCTTTGATGCGGGACCATGGCACATCGACTTGCGTCTTGCGTGCCCGGCCGCCGTTGCGCAAGCGTGTCAGGAGGTCCGCGATCGGATCTGTCATACCCATGATAGCACCTACCAACTGGCCTTGGTCAGTCCGGGAATTTGGCCGCGGCGCGCGAGGTCGCGCAAGCACAGGCGGCACATCTGAAAGCGGCGATAGTACGCCCGCGGCCGTCCGCACAGCGGACAGCGGTTGTACGCCCGAACTTTGAACTTGGGCTGGCGTTGTGCCTTCACGCGCAGGCAGGTCTTTGCCACACGATCCTCCTAGCTCTTAAAGGGCATCCCCAACGCCTTGAGCAGCGCCCTGCCCTCGGCATCGGTTCGCGCGGTAGTCACGATGCACACCGTCATGCCGCGCACCTTGTCGATCTTATCCAAATTGATTTCCGGGAAAATGATCTGCTCACGAATCCCGAGCGCGTAGTTGCCGCGCCCGTCGAACGCCTTGTCCGACACGCCGCGGAAATCGCGCACGCGCGGGAGCGCCACATTCACCAAGCGATCGAAGAACTCGTACATCCGATCGCCGCGCAGCGTCACCATGGCCCCGATCGGCTGGTTCTCGCGCAACTTGAAGTTGGCGATCGCTTTGCGCGACTTGGTCACCACCGGCTTTTGCCCGGCGATGGCGGTGAGTTCCTCGACCGCGGCGTCCAGCACCTTGACGTTCTGCAGCGCCTCGCCCAAGCCCATGTTGATGGTGATCTTCTCCAGCTTTGGGACCTGCTGGACGTTGCGGTAGCCGAGATCCTTGACCAAGCTCGGCAGCAGTTCGCGGGTATAGCGCTCTTTGAGTCGTGTCGGCACGGCGTTTACCTGTCGAGTTGATCGCCACAGCGGCGGCAGACGCGGATGTTGTGACCATCTTGCAGCGTCTTCTTACCCATCCGCACGGGCGCATTGCACTTGTCGCACATGATCATCACATTGGAGCGATGCAGCGGGGCTTCCTTCTCGATGATGCCTTGCGGGCTTTGCGGTCCGCGCCCTTTGCTGTGGCGCTTGACCAGGTTGAGCCGCTCGATCACCACGCGCTCGCGCTCGGGCAGCACGCGCAGCACCTTGCCGGTCTTGCCGCGTTCCTTCCCGGCAATGATCATCACCGTATCGTTCTTCCGAATCTGCGCACGCATGATGATTCGCCTCACAGCACCTCGGGCGCCAGCGACAGGATTTTCATGAACCGCTTGGCGCGCAGTTCGCGCGCCACCGGCCCGAAAATACGAGTGCCGATCGGCTCGCGTTGGTTATCGATCAGAACCGCCGAGTTGGAGTCGAACTTGATGTAGGAACCATCCGCACGGCCGACCTCTTTGGCGGTGCGCACGACGACGGCCTTCATCACCTCGCCTTTTTTCACCTTGGCGTTGGGTATCGCCTCTTGCACCGACACCACGATGATGTCGCCCAGCGACGCGTACCTGCGTCGCGAGCCACCGAGCACCTTGATGCAGAGGACCCTGCGGGCGCCGGAGTTGTCGGCGACGTCGAGAACTGTCTCTGCTTGCACCATCTCACTTCATCCCATCGAACGCTCGGGGCGCCGGCTGTTCAGACCGCCTTCTCCAGAATCGAGCGGACCGTCCAACGCTTGCCGCGACTCAGCGGCCTGGTCTCGGCGATCAGCACCCGATCGCCGACGCCGCAGCGATTCTGCTCGTCGTGAACTTTGAAACGCGTCTGCCGACGAAGGTGCTTCTTGTACTTCGGGTGTTGCACCAAGCGTTCGACAGTGACCACGATGGTTTTTTCCATCTTGTCGCTCACCACCACGCCTTGGCGGACCTTGGCTTTGCCGCGCTCGTTGTCAGCCATTACCGTTTGATCCCCTTCGCCCGTTCGTGCTGGATCGTGAGCGCGCGCGCGATGTCGTTGCGCGTTTTCCGGATCTGCGCTGGGCTTTCCAATCGATTCGTCCCCCGCCGCAAGCGCAGGTGAAACAACGACTCGCGCAGCTCCTGCACCTTGGCGCTCAGCTCCTGATCGCTCAAGTCGCGCAATTCACTAGCTTGCATGCGCCGCTCCCACACGGGTTCGCAATTGCGTCGGTACCGACAATTTGTGTGCGGCCAAGCGGAAGGCTTCCTTCGCCACCACGTCGGTGACGCCCTCCATCTCGAACAGCATGCGTCCGGGCTTGACCACGGCGACCCACATCTCCGGTGCGCCCTTGCCTTTTCCCATGCGAGTCTCGGCCGGCTTTTTCGTCAGCGGCTTATCGGGGAAGACGCGGATCCAGACGCGGCCGCCGCGCTTGATGTGGCGGGTGAGCGCCACGCGCGCCGCTTCCAACTCGCGCGCCGACACCCAGCCGCGGTCGGTGGCCTGCAACCCGTAGTCGCCGAATGCGAGCGCGGCGCCGCGATACGCGGTGCCGCGGCGGCGCCCTTTCATTTGCTTGCGGTGTTTGACTTTCTTCGGTTGCAGCATCGCGAATCCTTGATCGACTTACGCGCCGACCGCGTGCTTCTGCAGCTCTTCGTCGCGGGTGATGACTTCACCGCGGAAGATCCAGCAACGAACGCCGATGACACCATAGGTCGTCTTCGCCACCGCCAGACCATAGCTGATATCGGCGCGCAGGGTGTGCAGCGGCACGCGACCCTCGCGGTACCATTCGGTGCGGGCGATTTCCGCTCCCCCCAAACGTCCGGCGCTCTGCACGCGGATGCCGAGCGCGCCCATGCGCATGGCGCGGCCGACGGCTTCCTTCATCGCGCGGCGGAAGGCGACACGCCGTTCGAGCTGCAACGCCACGTTCTCCGCCACCAGTTGGGCGTCGACGTCGGGCCGGCGAACCTCATGGATATTGATGAACGTTTCCTTCTTGGTCAGCTTGGCGACTTCGCTCTTGAGCTTTTCGATTTCGGCGCCCTTCTTGCCGATCACGATGCCCGGTCGCGCGGTGTAGATGTTGATCTTCGCCTTGTTTGCGGCGCGCTCGATCTCCACCTTCGAGATACCCGCGTGGTACAGCCGCTCCTTGAGAAACTGGCGCACGCGCAGATCCTCGCGCAGGAGTTGCGCGTAGTCGCGCCGCGCAAACCACTTCGAGTCCCAACCCTCGATGACGCCCAGGCGAAAGCCTCGTGGATGTACTTTCTGTCCCATCTGATTTCCTACGCGCGCTCGTCGACGACGATGAGGACGTGGCTAGTGCGCTTGCGAATCGGGGTGGCCCGACCCTGCGCGCGCGGCGTGAACCGCTTCATGGTGGTGCCGGCGCCGACGCTGATGTGCTTCACGTACAAGCGGTCGACATCGACGTTCTGCGTGTTCTCGGCGTTGGCGACGGCCGATTTCAAGGTCTTGGCAACCATCCGCGCGCCCTTCTTCGGTACGAACTCGAGCAGGTTGAGGGCGTCGCCCACGTTCTTGCCGCGGATGAGGTCCACCACCAGGCGGGCCTTTTGCGGCGCAATGCGCAGATGGCGGCTGATCGCGCGACTTTCCATCTCACTACGCTTTCGCTGGAGCCGAGGCTGGGGCCGGTCCTGCCGACGGCTTCACTTCGGCCTTACGATCGCCCGAATGACCGTGAAAGGTTCGGGTCGGTGCAAACTCGCCGAGCTTGTGCCCCACCATGTTCTCCGTCACGAAAATCGGGATGAACTTGCGGCCGTTGTGAACCGCAAAGGTGTGTCCAACCATGTCGGGAAAAATCGTCGAACGCCGCGACCAGGTTTTGATCACGCGTTTCTCGCGGCTGGCGTTGAGTGCCTCGACCTTCTTCATAAGGTGCTGGTCAATGAACGGACCCTTTTTTATCGACCGTGCCACGTCCGTCTCCTACTTGCTGCGCCGCTTGACGATGAAGCGATCGGTGCGCGGGTTGTGGCGCGTCTTGTAGCCCTTCGCCGGCTGCCCCCACGGTGACTGCGGGTGATTACCCTTCGAACGGCCCTCGCCACCGCCGTGCGGATGATCGACGGGATTCATGGCGACGCCGCGGACGCTCGAGCGCCGCCCCTTCCAACGCGTCCGTCCGGCTTTCCCGATCGACACGTTCTCGTGATCCAGATTTCCGACTTGGCCAATGGTCGCGCGGCAGACGATCTGCACCTGGCGCAGTTCACCCGAGGGTAACTTCAGGAGCGCCGTGTCGCCTTCCTTGGCCATAAGCTGGATCGCGCTGCCGGCGCTGCGCCCCATTTGTCCGCCCTTGCCGGGCTTCAGCTCGACATTGTGAATCATCGTGCCGAGCGGAATCTGCTTCAGCGGCATCGCGTTGCCCGGCTTGATGTCGGCGCCCTCACCCGACACCACGGCATCGCCGACGCGCAGACCGTGCGGCGCCAGGATGTAGCGCTTCTCGCCATCCGCGTAGTGCAGCAACGCCAGGCGCGCCGAACGGTTCGGATCGTATTCGATGGCGGCAACACGCGCGGCAACGGTGTCCTTGTTGCGGCGGAAGTCGATGATCCGGTACCGGCGTTTATGGCCACCACCGCGATGGCGGCTGGTCATGCGGCCGAGCGCGTTGCGGCCGCCGGTCCGGCGATGCGAATCGATCAGGTTCCGCTCGGGCTCGGTCTTGGTGATGTCAGAGAAATCCGCAGCAGTCTGGAAGCGGCGGCCGGCCGACGTGGGTCGATATTGACGCGATGCCATAATCTACACAGCCTCGAAGAAGTCGATGCGGCTGCCCTCGGCCAACGTCACGTACGCCTTCTTCCACGCGGGTCGTTGTCCCCGGCTGCGGCCGACGCTGCGAATCTTGCCGAGATACTTGGCGGTCCGCACCTTCTCGACCTTCACCTTGAACAGTGTCTCGATCGCCTGGCGAATCTCAGTCTTGTTGGCGTCGGGATGGACCTTGAACAATACTTGATTGCCTCGCTGATTGACGAGCGTGCCCTTCTCGGTGATCAACGGCGACGCCACGACCTGGAAGACATCCTTCATGACGATCTCCCTCAGGCGACCCGCGCCACGAGCGCACTGAGCGCATCGGGCGTCAGGATCAGGTACTCATACTTCAGCAGGTCGTACACGTTCGCGCCTGCCGCGCGCAGCACCTTGACCTTGGGTAGATTGCGCGTGGCGCGCTCGAGCGCCTCGTCTTTCGCCGCCACGATGATCAGGCCGCTCTTGATCTGCAGATCGCTCATCATTTTGACGACGTGCTTGGTCTTGGCACTCTCGATCTCGATCTTGTCCAACAGGACCAGCTTGCCTTCGCGCGCCTTCATCGAGAGCGCGGACGCCAACGCCACTCGTCGAGCCGAGGCCGGCAAGCGGTAACTGTAGTCGCGTGGTTGCGGGCCAAAGATGGTCGCGCCGCCGACCCAGATGGGCGAGCGCGAACTCCCGGCGCGCGCGCGCCCGGTACCCTTCTGCTTCCACGGCTTCTTGCCGCCACCGCGGACAAAGGCACGGGTCTTCGTCGCGGCGGTGCCGGCGCGCCGATTGGCTTGCTGCATGCGCACCACTTCGTACAACAGATGGCGACGAACCGGCTGCGCGAAGATCGCCTCGGGCAACGTGAACTCGCCTACCGGCTCGTTGCGCTGCGACAGCATCGGGACGTTTCGCGGCTCAGCCATTGCGCGCTCCCGCGACCGTGCGCTTGACGGCCGGACGAATGACGACGATGCCGCTGCGAGCGCCGGCTACCGCTCCGCGAATCAGCACCACGTTGTCCTCAGGCCGCACCGCGATGACTTCCAAGTTCTGAGTCGTGATCTGTTCGTTGCCGTACTGGCCAGCCATACGCTTTCCCTTGAACACACGTCCGGGGTACGACCGGTTTCCGATCGATCCGCCGTGGCGAAAGTATTCGTGCGTACCGTGGCTGCCAGGAAACCCGCTGAAACCATGCCGCTTGATGACGCCGGTAAAGCCGCGCCCCTTGGTCGTGCCGGTCACGTCGACGCGGTCACCTGCCTTGAACAGCGCGTCGACCGTGACGGCCGTACCAGCCGTCAGCGCGGCATCGCCGTCGACGCGGAACTCGCGCAGCACTTCGAAGACGCGCTCGCCCACTTTCCCGCAGTGATTCTTGTACGCCTTGGTCACCCGCGTGGCTTTCTTCTCGCCAAAGCCCAATTGGACCGCCGCGTAGCCGTCACTGGCGGCGGTCTTCACCTGCACCACCGTACACGGGCCGGTCTGCACCACGGTGACGGGAATCAGCTCCCCTTGGGGGCTGAACACCTGCGTCATGCCCAACTTCTTGCCAATGATTCCGAGTGCCATCGTCGTGTCGTCAACTTTTGCGGCGGCGCTATTGCAGCTTGATTTCCACGTCGACTCCGGCTGCCAGATCGAGCTTGCCGAGCGCGTCGATCGTCTGTTGCGTGGGCTCGAGGATGTCGATCAGTCGTTTGTGTGTGCGAATCTCGAACTGTTCGCGCGACTTCTTGTCGACGTGCGGCGAGCGGTTCACCGTGAACCGTTCGATATGCGTGGGGAGTGGGATCGGTCCGGCGACGCGACCGCCGGTGCGCCGCACGGTTTCGACGATCTCCTTCACGGATTGATCGAGCAAGCGGTGGTCGTAGGCCTTGAGGCGTATGCGAATTTTGTCGTTCACGTCAATCGGCTCCCGCTTGCTCCAATGTCGCGCCGGCTACTCGATGACCTTGGTGACGACGCCAGCACCGACGGTGCGGCCGCCTTCGCGGATGGCGAACCGCAGCCCTTCGTCCATCGCTATCGGCATGATCAGTTCAATCGCCAGCTTCACGTTGTCCCCCGGCATCACCATCTCGGTCCCCGCCGGCAACGTCGCCACCCCCGTCACGTCCGTGGTCCGAAAGTAGAACTGCGGCCGATACCCGTTGAAAAACGGTGTGTGCCGCCCACCCTCTTCCTTCGTCAACACATACGCCTCGGCCTCGAACTTGGTGTGCGGCGTGATACTCCCCGGCTTCGCCAACACCTGCCCGCGCTCGATCTCCTCGCGCTTGGTCCCGCGCAGCAGACACCCCACGTTGTCGCCCGCTTGCCCCTCGTCGAGGATCTTG